>JAAZHL010000068.1 GCA_012510755.1 Leucobacter sp. | reverse complement strand
GCGCTGACAGATGAGGGGAAGGTATACGCCTGGGGAACAGGTGCCAGGGGCGGCAACGGGCACGGCACCACTGACGATAATCCCGTCGCTGCACCCGTGCACGGGCTCGACCACGTGACGATCGCCAAGGTCTACGCCCGCGGGTATGCGCTCTCGACAGACGGTCAGATGTTTGCCTGGGGCTGGGGGACGGACGGAGCGAACGGCCACGGCACGACTGCTGTTAGTCTCACGCCCGCCCCCGTGCAGGGGCTCGAATCGACCCGGGTGGTTGAGTATTATGACAGGCACGGCCGCGGCGGCTATGTGCTGACGGACACGGGTGACGTCTATTCGTGGGGTGTCGGTGGTACTGGCTCGAACGGTAATAATGTGCTCTGGGGGATTGCAACTACCGCGGCTCTCGTGCAGGGGCTGCCTGCAGGCCAGGTGAATGAGGTAATCTCACGTACTGCATCAAACTTGTCACCCGGTGCCTTCGCCCTGACAAAGGCTGGCACCGTGTATTCCTGGGGCAGCGCTAGTGGTGCCGGAAACGGCACCAATGACGATCACAACGTCATCGCGAAGCCAGTACAGGGCATCGCGGCAACCGGGATGGACGCCTCGTCGGCTGTTGCGCCGGTTTCAGAAGTGCCGGTGGACGACTTCGTTGAGCGCACCTATTCGATGCCGCTGCTGCCTGCAGGTGAGACACTGCACGTTGCGGTGCGGGGCAAGGTGAACCAGTCGTCGACCGATTCACATGTGCTGAACCAAGCCTGGTTTACCTCGCCTTCGACGCCGATTACCGGCATCTTGCCCGACGGCAAGACCAAGCCTGACTTGCCGATTGACCCAGGTGCCGGCTTTGATGCGAACGGCATCGCGGGCAACGTAACCTGTGACACGGACGTGAACGGGCAAGACCCGCGCACCCCCGATTCGTGTGATCAGGTGCCAGTGCTGGTGCCAATGGCAGGCGACACCCCGGGCCAAGTTTCTGGCTTGTTGTGGCTCGATGCCAGCCAAGACGGTGTGAAAGATGAGAATGAGTCTGGTGTTGCGGGCGTTACCGTGAACCTGATCCAGAACGGTTTCTCGCGCGGTACCACCACGACCGGCGCAGACGGCTCGTACTCGTTCTCGACCGTGCCGGTTGGCGACGGCTATTCAGTGACCTTTGCGATCAGCTCGGCCACTCCCACTCCTGAGCAACTCGCTGAGGTTGGTCTCGAGTACGGCTCGTTCGGGCCGACGATCGCGCTGGGCCGTGCCCACAACCAATCGTGGATGGACCCAGTGACCTTCTCGACCGGTCAGGTGAGCGTGGCCGCTGGCGGTCACGAGCAGTGGCTCAACGGTGGCGTGGTGCTCGCAAATGCGGCACTTGAAGTGGTGAAGACAAGTGTCGCGGGTGACCCCGCTGCGCTTGACGTCGACGCTTCGGGCAACGCCTCTGACGTCGAGGTGCAGATCACTGTGACCAACCGAGGGTCGGAACCGCTGACGGGCTTTACGTGGGCAGATCAGACGCTCGAGGGCCCCGCACTGACCGGCCTCGACTGCTCGGCTGACCCGTCTACCCTGGTCTTGCAGCCTGGCGAGGCAGTGACATGCACGGCGACGCTCTCTGGGCTGTCGCTGAGCGTACCGACCCACCATGATCGGTTCACCGTCACGGCTGTTGGTACTCTCACGGGCACCCCCGTCGAAGCCTCAGACGACTGGCAAGCCGTTGCTGACGGTGAAGCCGCGTGGTCGCTGGCGAAAACCGCTGACCCGGATTCTGGCGCCTACGTCGGTGTTGGGTCTGAAATCACCTACACGGTGACTGCGGTGAACACGGGTGACCTCACCCTCAGTGGCCTCGAGGTCTTCGATGACTTGGCTGGCGTATTGCCGCACGCCGAGTTGGTATCGCAGCTGCCTGACGGTGTCGTGGCCAACGGCCCGACCCTGCTGTGGGCCGTGCCTGACATTGCGCCGGGCCAAGCGACGTCGATCAGCTACACGGTCAAGCTGCATGATGAAGACGTCTGGGGTGAGACGATCATCAACAGCGTGTATGGGCAGGGCGACGTCATGCCGACAAGCTGTCTAGCTGACGAGCCGTGCACGACCGAACACCATGTGCTGCTTGCGCCCGGGTTGCCGCCGATAGAGGGAGTGCCGACCATTCCCGGTCTGAGCGCGACAGGTAGCGCAGGGGTCATCATGACAGCTGCCGGTGCAGCGACTGCCCTGCTGATTGGTCTGGCATTCGTTGCGGCCGGGCGACGCAAGAAAGCGAGCGCCTAGCTGCCGAGTGCGGTGAGGGGCTGAGCAGAAATGTTTCAGCCCCTTGCTTCACTCAGCGAGCAGCGT
>JAAZHL010000420.1 GCA_012510755.1 Leucobacter sp. | reverse complement strand
GCGTTATAAAGCCGGGCGGCGAAATTATGGTAGAGGTTGGGGAAGACCAAGCTTTAAGAGTAGAAGAACTCATGCGTCTCGGCGGACTTTACGATGTGGAGTCGGTCAAAGATACCCGCGGAGTGTTCCGAGTGGTTAAGGGCAAGAAAAGATAGAACAACAACAGATAGAAAGATAAACAAAGAGGTGTAAGAATGGCAGAAAAGAAAAAGGTTGAAAAGGTGCAGGTACCCCCTGCCGATGAGCGCAAAAAGGCTCTGCAAACCGCTATAGCGCAGATAGAGAAAAACTTCGGAAAGGGCACAATAATGCGCCTTGGAGACGATATTTCAGTCAATGTCGAAGCCATATCCACGGGCTCTGTGTCCCTTGACATAGCGTTGGGTATAGGCGGCGTGCCGAGAGGCAGAATAGTCGAGATATACGGTCCCGAGTCCTCGGGAAAAACAACTCTTGCCCTGCACATAGTGGCAAGTGCCCAAAAGAGCGGTGGAGATGCGGCATACATAGATGTTGAGCACGCGCTCGAGCCTGCCTATGCCAGAGCTTTGGGAGTAAATATCGACGAACTGCTCATCTCACAGCCCGATACGGGAGAGCAGGCTCTCGAGATAACCGAACAGTTGGTGCGCTCAGGCGCTCTGGATGTAATAGTTATCGATTCCGTTGCGGCGCTTCTGCCAAGGTCCGAACTCGAAGGCGAGATGGGAGATTCCTCTGTAGGTGTTGTGGCCAGACTTATGAGCCAGGCGCTCCGTAAGCTTGCAGGCGTTGTTTCCAAAACCGGAACAATAGTCATTTTCATAAATCAGCTCAGAGAAAAAATAGGCGTTATGTATGGCAACCCCGAAACAACTCCGGGCGGAAGAGCACTTAAATATTTCTCCAGCGTCAGAATAGACATAAGGCGTACCGAGAGCATTAAAGTAGCCGGAGAACAGAAGGGCAACCGCACAAGAGCCAGGGTAATTAAGAACAAGGTTGCGCCACCGTTTAAAGAGGCGGAGTTCGACATCATCTACGGTGAGGGTATTTCCAAGGCCGGCGAGATAGTCGATCTCGGTGTCAAGTTCGACATCATAGATAAGGGCGGCGCTTGGTATACAATAGGCGAAGAGAGGGTACAGGGCTGAGAGAATGCCAAGCAGTATCTTCTGGACAATCCCGAGCTTATGGACAGCTTGGAAATTAAGCTCAAGGATGTCATTTTAAATAAAAAAGATGAGGCAGAGCCTAAAAAAGAGAAAAAACCCGCTTCAAAGCCGATAGAGATTTCAGCCGAGGATTTTGAAGACTGATGGTCTCGGAAGAGGCCTATAAAGAGGCAATGCAAAGAGCCTTAAAGCTCCTCGAGCGGCGGGACTATGCCGAGGGAGAGCTTATAGATAAGCTTAAACAAAAAGGCATAGAAGAAGAGACTGCGGCTAAGGCGGCTGAGAGACTTACAGAGCTCGGATATATAAACGATAAGAAATTTGCCGCTATTTTAGTTCGACACTACTCGGCAAAAGGTTTCGGGCCGGGTAAAATCAGGTCCGAGTTTATAAAGCGCCGCGTACCGAGGGAATTTTGGGACGAGGCGCTAAGTGAGTTTCCCGAGTCAGTGGACAAGGTTTACAGTCTGCTTCTAAAAAAACTGGGAACAAAAGAGCGAAGCAGAGAGAATATAAGTAAGGCAAGCGCCTCTGCCGCACGCCGAGGCTTTTCTTGGGAAGAAATTAATGATGCCGTGCAGAGACTTTTATACGAGGAAGATTATGAGGAATAAAAAAGTCGGGCTTATTTCTCTGGGTTGCGCAAAAAACCGAGTGGTTTCGGAGCAGATACTAAAAAAGCTCTTCGATGCGGGCTTTGAGATTGTTTCTAATCAGTTAGATGCCGAGATTATAATAATAAACACCTGCGCTTTCATAGAAGAAGCGCAGGAAGAGGCAATAAATACAATATTAGAAACAAACGAGCTCAGAACCGAAGGAAAGCTTAAAAAGCTTATCGTCACCGGCTGTCTTGCCGAACTCTTCAAAGAAGAGGTTAGAAAAGAGCTTCCCGAGGCCGATGCCATTCTGGGAGCGCACAGTTGGCAGGATATCTTAAAAGCCATAGAGGAATGTGAAGAGGGAAGGAGCCCCGAATATTTTGACCCGAGCCCGAAAACGCCGCCCGAGGAAGAGAGACTCATTTCCACAGGTGCGCACTGGGCCTATCTTTTAATCGCCGATGGTTGCGACAACGGTTGCACATATTGCGTCATTCCGAAAATAAGAGGAAAATTCAAATCTCGTCCCATGAAGAAAATTCTCCGTGAGGCTGAAAAACTTGCCGATATGGGATATAATGAGCTCATTTTGGTGGCTCAGGATTTAAGTCACTACGGCTTCGATCTCTACGGAAAAAACTCCCTTGCGGCGCTCTTAAAAGAGCTATGCAAAATAGAAAAGCTCAAGTGGATTCGCCTCCACTATATCTACCCGAACGAAATTAACGAGGAGCTTATAGAAACAATAGCTAATGAGCCCAAG
>JAAZHL010000067.1 GCA_012510755.1 Leucobacter sp. | reverse complement strand
GTCTTGAACTCGAAGATATTCAGGCCCTGCGTACGTTGCACTCAAAAACTCCCGGTCACCCCGAGTACGGACACACGAAGGGCGTCGAGATTACGACAGGCCCTCTCGGTCAGGGGCTTGCCTCTGCCGTTGGTTTCGCCTACGCGCAGCGTTACGAACGCGGCCTCTTCGACCCTGAGGCAGCGCCAGGCGAAAGCCCCTTTGACCATTTCACATACGTGCTTGCAGGTGACGGCGACCTGCAAGAGGGCGTGACTAGCGAGGCTTCTTCGTTGGCGGGTCACCAAGAGCTTGGCAACCTGATCGCCATTTACGATTCGAACCAGATCTCGATCGAAGACGACACCGACATCTCTTACAGTGAGAACGTTCGCCAGCGTTATGAGGCTTACGGTTGGCAGGTCATCGAAGTTGATTGGCGTCGAGAAGATGGTTATGCAGAGGATCTGCCCGCACTCTACGCAGCTATTCGCGAGGCGCAACGCGAAACTGGCAAGCCGTCGCTCATTATCTTGAAGACGATCATCGGTTGGCCTTCGCCGAGCAAGCAGAACACCGGCGCAATTCACGGGTCGGCGCTTGGCGGCGAAGAAGTAAAGGCGCTGAAAGAGGTGCTCGGGTTTGACCCCGAACAACAGTTTGCCGTCGCTTCTGAGGTGATCGAGCGCTCTCGCGGACTCCTGGCCCGTGCTGCAGAAGATCGAGCGGCTTGGCAGCGAGATTTTGATGCGTGGGCTGCGGCCCACCCCGAGCGCAAGGCACTCTTCGACCGTCTCGAAGCACAAGAGCTGCCCGAGAGTCTCGTTGAGGTGCTGCCGACATTCGAAGCAGGCGCGAGCATGGCCACTCGCGCGGCCAGCGGCAAGGTGCTGAACGCCCTCGCTGCGCAGTTGCCTGAGCTGTGGGGCGGTTCGGCTGACCTCGCCGGTTCGAACAATACGACCATTGACGGCGCGCCCTCATTCGTGCCAGAGCGCCGTTCTACCTCGAGCTGGCAAGGCAACCCCTACGGTCGCGTATTGCACTTCGGCATTCGCGAACATGCGATGGCCGCGATTCTGAACGGCATACAGCTGCACGGTAATACCCGCAGCTATGGTGGCACCTTCTTGCAGTTTGCTGATTACATGCGCCCAGCAGTGCGTCTCGCGGCGCTCATGAACGTCGCAAGCATCTTCGTGTGGACGCACGACTCGATCGGTTTGGGTGAAGACGGGCCGACGCACCAACCAATCGAACACCTTGCCGCGCTCCGCGCAATTCCCAATCTTGCAATGGTTCGACCGGCAGACGCCAACGAGGTGGCAATTGCGTGGCACGAGATTCTCAGTCGGCACGCCGGGCCCACTGGCATTGCCCTGACGAGGCAAAACGTGCCGGTGTTTGCGCGCACCGAGGGTGACGCGAGCGGTGAGCTCTTTGCCTCGGCAGAGGGCGTGCGAAAAGGCGCCTATGTGCTTGCTGACTCCCCCACCGAGACTCTCGACGTGATTTTGATTGCGACCGGCAGTGAGGTGCAGCTCGCGGTTGAGGCTCGCGAAGAACTCGCTGCGTCAGGCATCGGGGCCAGAGTGGTCTCGGCCCCCTGCCTCGAGTGGTTCGCCGAGCAGTCGCCTGAATACCGTGAGACGGTGCTGCCAGCGGCTGTGACCGCGCGCGTGAGTGTCGAAGCCGGCATCGCCCTCGGCTGGCGCGACTATGTCGGCGATCGCGGGCGCAGTGTCAGCATCGAACACTTCGGTGCCTCGGCAGACGCGAAGACTTTGTTTACTGAGTTTGGCATCACCACCGCAGCAGTAGTCGAAGCCGCTCGCTCGTCTCTGGCTAGCTAACTGAACCCTCGAAAGAGTCCATCACCATGACGAACACTCGCACCGCCGCTCTCAGCCAAGCCGGGGTGAGCATCTGGCTCGATGACCTGTCTCGCGAGCGCCTCGACAGCGGCAGCCTCAGCGAACTGGTCGGCTCACTCAATGTGGTCGGAGTCACCACGAACCCAACCATTTTTGCCGGCGCGATCGGTGCGGGTCAGGGGTATCAAGAGCGAATTCGCGAGCTGGCAGGCGAAGGCCTGAGCGTCGAAGACGCCGCGTTTGCGCTCATGAGTGCCGATGTAAGAGACGCATGCGACCTGCTCACCGACACCTTTCACGTGAGCAATCAACAAGATGGCCGTGTCTCTCTCGAAGTCTCACCCGATATTGCACACGACTCGGCAGCAACGACCGCGCAAGCCCAACAACTGTGGCAGCAGGTGGCACGACCGAACGCGATGATCAAGATTCCTGCGACCGAGGCCGGTCTTGACGCGATTGCTGATTCGATCGCTGCGGGCATCAGTGTCAACGTGACGTTAATCTTCAGTCTCGCGAGATATCGGCAGGTCATAAATGCCTACCTGAGTGGCCTCGAACGGGCGCGCCAGGCCGGTCACGACCTGCGCACGATTCATTCAGTCGCTTCATTCTTTGTGTCGCGCCTCGACAGCGCCATCGACCCCCGCCTCAGCGAGATCGGCACCGAAGAAGCGCTCTCGCTGCGCGGCAAAGCGGGGCTGGCGAATGCCCGTCTTGCATATGAGGTGTTCGAGCAGACATTCAGCAGCGAACGTGCTCAGCTGCTGCTTGCAGCCGGCGCAAACGTGCAGCGACCACTGTGGGCATCAACCGGCGTGAAAGACCCCGCCTACCCTGACACCCTCTACGTGTCGGGGCTCGTCGCGGCGCAGGTCGTCAACACGATGCCTGAGGCAACCCTGTTGGCTTTCGCAGATCACGGTGACGCACCGAACGACACCATCACCGCTGAGTACCGCGAAAGCGACCAAATACTGAACGCAGTTGATGCGTTGGGAATCGACTACGGGCAGACGACCGAACAGCTCGAACGCGAAGCCGTGCAGAAGTTTCAGGCCTCATGGCACGAACTCTTAGATAAAGTGCGCGCCGCTTTAGGTGAGGCCCATTGACCATAGAGCTGAGCGTAGTGAGCACTGGTGATGAGCCTCTGACGAGGCTGCTTCACCAGCTGTGTGACGACCGATTCGCAAGCCGTCTGTTCGCTCAAGATGTCACCCTCTGGGGGCCGCACGCTGAAGCAGATGCGGCGACCCGGCTTGGTTGGGTGCGCCCATTTGCCGCAGCAGACAGGGTCATGCGTGAGGCTGAAGAACTTCGCGACCGCCTTCGCGCGCAAGGGGTAGACCGTATTGTGCTGTGTGGCATGGGCGGTTCGAGCCTGGGGCCCGAGGTGGTTGCGCGAGCTGCCGGAGTGTCACTCACGATTCTCGACTCCACGCATCCAGCTGAGGTCGAGCGGCATCTCGAACGAGACCTGAGCCGTACCGCCGTCGTCATTTCATCGAAATCAGGCTCAACAGTTGAAACGTTGAGTCACGCCGCAGCATTTCAACGGGCCTTTGAGAGCGCGTCAATTGACCCAGTCACGCGCATGATCTTTGTCACCGACCCAAACTCTGATCTCGCGGCTCGCGCCGAGGAAGGCTATCGGGTATTTGCCGCAGACCCGACGATCGGCGGCAGGTTTTCGGTCTTGTCTGCGTTCGGCATAGTCCCCACTGTGCTGGCAGGAGCAGATATTCGGCCCGTTCTCGCAGATGCGCACCTCGCGGCCGAGCACCTGAGCCGCGACACGGTCACGAACCCAGGTCTGCGTCTGGCGGCGGAACTTGCTCGGGGGCTGCCTGACCAAAACATCTTGTTGTTTGCTGAGCACCCGACCAGGCAGTGGGGCCTTGGCGATTGGGTCGAACAGCTGCTTGCCGAGTCAACCGGCAAGCAGGGCCGCGGCATCTTGCCAATTTCGGTTGATGACACCGCACACGAGCTCGGCTCACCTCCGGCGCATGCTGTCGTGGTTCGCACTGCGGCTGCACACACTCAATTGCCGACCGCGACCTCCGCGCAGCTTGGGGAGCGCTCAATCTCGATTCAGGCCTCGCTTGGTGCACAGTTCATGCTGTGGGAGGTAGCTACGGCTGCAGTCGGTCATGTGATTGACATCAACCCATTCGACCAACCAGATGTTGAGGCCGCTAAGATTGCGGCACGTGACGCGCTGGATCGCGCTCCCGAAGCCGCTGCAGTCTTACAGCTTGAGAATGAGCAACTCGAGGCTCCATTGGTTACCGAGATCGAGACGCACCTCTCGCCGGCAGGATACCTAGTGATTCAGGCATTTGTTGATCGCGATGACCCGTTCGCAGATCGTGTGCGTAGACTGCGCACGATGCTGGCACAGCGATTGGAAGTACCTGTGTCGCTGTGTTGGGGCCCACGTTATCTGCACTCTGTGGGGCAGTTTCACAAGGGTGGTCCCGCGCTGGGCGTGTTCTTGCAACTCATTGATCTCACTGATCATGAGTATCCGATTCCCGGTAGTGTAAACGGTTTTGGCGCACTCATGCGAGCCCAGGCGCAGGGCGACCGCGAAGTGCTCACTGCACGGGGGCGACCGGTCATTGTGCGGTCGCGCTGATCATTGCTGGCGAGAACTGATTCTTGCGGGTTTCAGCAAGGATCGAGCTCATCTTGGCACGTTCGCGTTGACGCAACACGCTGCAGGCAACGCAAAAGCGGCTCATCGCATTTGGGAGTGTAGATGCGGTCTGAACCCGCCAGCCTCGAGCAGGGATCTCGCGATGTAGTTCGTGAGGTTCCGGAACCCGAGCGCGGACCCGCGGAGGTGCTCGAGCCTGCCATTG
>JAAZHL010000066.1 GCA_012510755.1 Leucobacter sp. | reverse complement strand
CCCGCACGGTCGACGTACACGTGCGCAGGCTGAGAGCAAAGCTTGGCGACTATGAAACGCTCATTAGCACCGTGCGCGGCGTGGGCTATGGTTTTGCCAGGCACGGGAGTGAAAGCGAAGAGTGATGGCGAACAGCGGCAGCGAGGCAAGGCACCGAGGCGTGGCGGTCACTGAATTGACTCCCCAACTGCGTGAGGTGATCGCTGCGGCAGCACAGTTCGATGGCACTCCCCCGGCCTCTGACCAAGCCCTACTTGCCGTCACCCAAGGCAAGCGTCGACTGTTCGACTTTGATGGCAAGGCGCTCGGCATCGTCGGCGAAGGGGAGCTTGACCTCGTCGTGCATCCCGCGCACAGAGGACAAGGGCTTGGCGGGCAGGCGCTGGGCCAGTTGCTGGATCACTGGCGAGCCGGGCTCAGGGAGCACTCAAACACGACGGGTGACCTGCGCGCATGGGCGCACGGCGAAAACCCTGCCGCCGAATCCCTGCTGCGGGGCGCCGACTTCGCCGCGGTGCGAACTCTGTTGCGCATGACGCTCGAGCCCACCAAACTGCCCGGCGCGATCGAAGCCGCACGCGCGCTGCCAGTTGGCTTCGTCGTAGTGCCGTTCGGCACGCGGCCTCTCGGCGCAGACCCGCAAGGCACCGACTCGCCCAACGCAGGCCTGCAAGGCACCGATTCGCCGAAGCTTAACGACAGCCAGGCAGACGACTGGGTGCGCGTGAACGCGGCAGCATTCGCTGATCACCCCGAGCAAGGGGCGATGACCCGCAGCGACTTTGATGTGCTCACGCAAGAATCTTGGTTCGACCCGAATGACTTGCGTCTCGCCTACGCTCACGACGACGCAGCCACAGGCGCCACCGAGCTGGCTGCCTTTGCCTGGGTCAAAACCACCCGCGGCGGTGACGGCGGCGACGGCGGCGCAAGCGACAGCGTTGAGACTGAGCTCTATGCGCTGGGTGCTCACCCCAAATTTGCTGGCCGCGGCCTCGGCGCCGCCATGCTCGGCGAGACCCTCAGACGCATGGCAAGCCACCACCCGACTCGCATCACCCTCTATGTTGAGGGTGACAACGCTGCCGCTTTGCCCCTCTACGAGCGCGCCGGGTTCGAAATCGAACAGCGAAGCACCCAATGGCTGCTCACTGCGAACGCTGCGAACACCACTGGCACCTCGACCGGCCGCGGGTGAAGTCTGCGTAAACAAGCCTGCATCAGTGCCTCGGTGCTGACAGAATAGAAAGATGAACGAACGCGAGCAGATCACCGAACATGACACCTCGGTGATACCCACTGAGTTCACTGATGAGGCTGCTGCCGCGCTTGCCGCCGCAGCAAGTGACCTACCGGCCGACAGATACATCGACCGCGAGTTGAGCTGGCTGGCTTTCAACCAGCGTGTGCTCGAGCTCGCAGAAGACCCAGCAATTCCGGTGCTTGAACGCGCAAACTTCCTGGCGATCTTCGCGTCAAACCTCGACGAATTCTTTATGGTGCGGGTAGCCGGCCTCAAACGCCGCATTCTGACCGGTCTCGCGGTGCCGACCAACGTCGGGCGCTCGCCTACCGAGTTGCTGGCACACATTAATCGCACCGCGTACAAGCTGCAGCTGCGCCACGCACGTTGCTGGAATGAGCAAGTGCAACCAGCGCTCGAAAACGCCGGTATTCGTTTTGTTGGCTGGGACACCCTTGACGATGCCGACCGGCAAATTCTTACCGAGTACTACGAGCAACACATCTACCCTGTGCTGATGCCGCTCGCGGTCGACCCGGCGCACCCCTTCCCCTATATCTCGGGTCGCGCGCTGAACCTTTCGATCCGCGTGCGCAATCCGCGCACCGAAAAGGTCGAGTTTGCCCGGCTCAAGGTGCCGCAAATGATTCCCCGGTATGTGCAGGTTGATCAGCGCGAGTCGGCAGAGAACGTTCGTTTCATCGCGCTCGAAGAGCTCATCGCAAACCAGCTCGGTCGACTGTTCCCAGGCATGGAGGTAGTGGATCACCACCTCTTCCGCGTAACCCGCAACGAAGACGTCGTCATCGAAGAAGACGAAACCGAGAACCTGATTCAGGCGCTCGAACAAGAATTGCTGCGTCGGCGCTTCGGCCCACCCATTCGGCTGGAGATTGCTGGCGACATGGATCCGGCAACCCTCGAGCTGCTCGTCACCGAGTTCGATATCGACCGCGAGCAGGTCTACGTGCTGCCCTCACCGCTTGACCTCAGCGGGCTTTTCGGGCTGAGCAGACTCGAGCGACCAGAGCTGAAATACACCCCGCACATTCCGGTCACTCACCCGCAATTTCGCCCGAGTTCGCCGAGCGACCAGCCAGACCTGTTTCGGGCAATTGCGCGGCGCGAGGTGCTCGTGCACCACCCCTACGAGTCGTTTGCGACAAGCGTGCAGGCATTCATTGAGCAGGCAGCGACCGACCCACACGTGTTGGCGATCAAGCAGACGCTGTACCGCACCTCGGGCGATAGCCCAATCGTGGCGGCGCTCATTAAGGCCGCCGAAGCCGGCAAGCAGGTGCTCGCACTCGTCGAGATCAAGGCCCGGTTCGACGAAGAAGCCAACATCACCTGGGCGCGGGCCCTCGAGAAGGCGGGCGTGCACGTCGTCTACGGTCTTGTCGGTCTGAAGACCCACTGCAAGCTGGTGCATGTGATTCGTGAAGAGCAGGGCCAACTGGTGCACTATTGCCACATTGGCACCGGCAACTACAACCCGAAGACCAGCCGCATCTATGAAGACTTCGGCCTGTTCACTTCGTCGCCCGAGGTCGGCCGCGATCTGACCAAGCTTTTCAATGTGCTGTCGGGGTATGCCATTGAGACGGCATACGACCGGCTGTTGGTGGCGCCAGAGGGGCTGCGTGCGGGCTTGCTCGAGCGCATTGAGCGCGAGGCAGCAAACGCCGCTGCCGGTCGACCAAGCGGCATCAAGTTCAAGGCCAACAGCATGGTCGACGAGCAAATCATTGACGCGCTCTACCGTGCGAGCCGCGCTGGCGTTGCGGTCGATGTGTGGATTCGAGGCATTTGCTCGATCAAGGCTGGCGTGCCGGGGCTGTCTGAGAACATTCGGGTGCGTTCGGTGCTGGGCCGCTATCTCGAGCACTCCCGCATTTATTCGTTCGAGAATGACGGCAACCCCGAGGTCTACATTGGCAGCGCCGACCTTATGCACCGCAACCTCGACCGTCGTATCGAAGTGCTTGCACGTATTGAAGATCCCGAGCATTTGCGTCGCATCGACCGGTTCTTTGGGTTTGGGTTTAGTGACGCGGTCAGCGCGTGGCAGCTCGAGGCCGACGGTTCGTGGAGCCGGCACGCACACGACGGTGATGGCGAGCCCCTGCCAGACTTGCAAGACCTGGTGATGATTGACCGCACCGAAGCTCGGTCGCGGGGCAACCGATGACCAAACCAGTGCTGTCCGCAGGTACCGTCTGTTATCGCAGAGTGAAGCATGCCGCAGGTGAGACTCTGATGGTGTTGCTCGTGCATCGCACCAAGCAGCGAGACGTGTCGTTTCCGAAGGGCAAGCTCGATGCCGGCGAGAGCATGCCGCAGGCTGCGGTGCGTGAGACGGTTGAAGAGACCGGTCTGCAAGTCACGCTGGGCATTAATCTCGGTATGATTCACTACACCCTGCCCACTGGCGGCGAGAAGATGGTGCAGTATTGGGCTGCCGAGGTCGCAGAGGAGTCAGTGCACACCTCAAGGTTTCGGCCGAACAGTGAAATTTCTGCACTCGAATGGGTGCCGGCTGCCGAGGTCGCTTCGAAGCTGAGTTACAAAGCGGATCGCCAACTCTTCAAGGTATTTCAGCGTCTCGAGGCGCGAGATGCCATTGACACCTTTTCGGTCGTGTTGCTGCGCCACGCGAAGGCTGAGCCACGGTCGGCCGACTGGCCGACCGACCATATGCGGCCACTCACGATAGCTGGTGAGCGCCAAGCTGACACGTTGGTGCCGACACTCGTGGCCTTCGGCGCGAAACGAATCTATTCGTCAACTGCGACCCGGTGTGTGAGCACTGTCGAGCCGCTCTCTGAATATCTCGGCAAGAAGATTCGCGCCCGCGAGGGGTTGAGCCAAGACGCGTGGGACGCGGGCGAGACACACGAACTCCGTCGCATCGTGGGCAAGGTCGTGCGCCGAGGCTCGAATGTCGTCGTCTGCACCCATCGTCCAGTGCTGCCAGATGCGGCGAGAGAGCTGGCGCTTGCCACCGGCAGCTTGCCCGGTGACTATCTCACCGAAGCAGCCCAGTTGCCACCCGCAGGGTTCTCAGTGTTTCATTTCTCGCGCAAGCACCCGGGCGCAGGCGTGCTCTGTGTCGAAACTTACCCGCTCAAGCACTGATTCGCAGGTCTGCGCCCCACCCTGGGGCGGGTTTTTGCGATACCCACAGGTTTCGAACCGTTCACTCTCGTTCACCGGCCGTTCACCTTCTGTCATATATTCGGCTACGTGCCGTGCGTACCTTAGGAAGGCGTGGGCGTTCGCCCGCCAAGACCGAACAAGAAGGAAACGAATCCAGTGAAGATCTCGACTTCCATGAAGGCCGCCATTCTCGGCGGAGCTGCACTGCTCGCGCTGACCTCTTGCGCAGCAAACGAAGGTGGCAGCACCACTCCAGACGAGGGCGGCAACGCATCGGCGTTCTCAGGCACGCTGGTGGGCGTGGGCGCCTCGTCGATGGGCGCAGCACAAGAAGCTTGGGCAGCCGGTTTCCAGACCGCAAACCCTGATGTAACCGTCAACTACGACCCACAGGGCTCGGGCGCAGGCCGCGAGACCTTCCAGGCTGGTGGCAGCAACTTCGCCGGTTCAGACCGTGCGTTCAAGGTTGATGAAATCACCGAAGGCCCCTTCGAGCTCTGCACCCCTGACTCGGGCATCATCGAGCTGCCGCTCTACATCTCGCCCATCGCCGTCATCTTCAACCTTGACGGTCTCGACCACGTCAACATGGATGCAGAGACCCTCGCAAAGGTCTTCCGCGGCGACATCACCAAGTGGAATGACCCCGTGATCGCCAGCCAGAACGAGGGCGCCGAGCTGCCTGACCTGGCAATCACCCCGGTTCACCGTTCAGACAACTCAGGCACCACTGAGAACTTTGTTGACTACCTGTCGGCAGCCGCTGGCAGCGTCTGGACCAACGATGTCTCGGGCGACTGGCCTACCGACCTGCCCGTAGCTGGCGAGGCAGCCCAGGGCACCTCAGGTGTAGTTGAGGCCGTCACCGGCGGCGAGGGCACCATTGGTTACGCTGACGCATCACGCGCAGGCGACCTCGGCACCATCGCAGTGAAGGTTGGCGACGAGTACGTGCCGTACTCGCCTGAGGCAGCTGCCGCAGTTGTCGACGCTTCACCGCTCGCAAGCGAGAGCGAAGATCGTGGCGCAGGCGACCTCGCCATCAAGCTCGATCGCGCAACCGATGCAACCGGCGCGTACCCCATCGTGCTCGTTGCCTACTCGATCACCTGTGAGTCATTCAACGACGCCGCAGTGGGCGAACTGGTCAAGGGCTACCTGACCTACGTCGCGAGCGAAGAGGGCCAGCAGACTGCACAAGAGGCAGCAGGCAACGCCCCCATCTCGTCTGATCTGCGCGCGAAGGTTACCGCAGCGCTCGACCTGATCAGCTAACTGCATTGATGCGCGTTTCGGGGAGGAGCTAGGCTCCTCCCCGAAGGGCGCTTTTCGCTTGTTCACCGCCAAGAACATATAAAAGGATCAGCACGATGACCTCGACCGCGACACAATTCAAGGCGAAGGCACGCCTCGGCGATGCAATTTTCTCTCGCACTTCGATCTTCGCAGGTGGCATGATCCTCGTGACACTTGCCGCTGTCGCCATTTTCTTGATTGTGCAGAGTTTGCCTGCCTTTCTCGCGACAGGCGACTCCGCCTCCATTCTGCGCGAGGCTGGCAACTTCTTGGCCTACGTATGGCCCCTCATCTTCGGCACGATTTGGGCAGCCTTGCTCTCACTCGTGATGGCGCTGCCGCTCGCTATCGGCATCGCACTCTTCATCTCGCACTACGCCCCCCGCAAACTCGCGCAGACCCTCGGCTACATCGTTGACCTGCTCGCCGCGGTGCCGAGCGTCGTCTACGGCCTCTGGGGCATCGGCGTGTTGGCCCCGGCCATTCAACCGATTTACACGTGGATGGTCGACAACCTCGGGTGGATTCCATTCTTCGCTGGCCCCGTGTCTGCGACCGGTCGCACCATTCTCACCGCCGCAATCGTGTTGGCAGTCATGATTCTGCCGATCATCACCGCGATGTGCCGCGAAATCTTCTTGCAGACACCGATCTTGCATGAAGAGGCGGCGCTTGCCCTCGGCGCCACTCGGTGGGAAATGATCAAGATGGCAGTGCTGCCCTTCGGCCGCTCGGGAATCGTGTCGGCAAGCATGCTTGGCCTCGGCCGAGCGCTCGGCGAGACCATGGCCGTGGCAATGGTGTTGTCAGCCTCTGGCATCGTCAGCATCCAACTGCTCACCTCGGCGAACCCCTCAACGATCGCTGCCAACATTGCACTGAGCTTCCCTGAGGCCTACGGCGAGAACGTCAACGTACTCATCGCGACCGGCCTCATCTTGTTCATCGTCACCTTCCTTGTCAACGCAGTCGCGCGCTACATCGTGAGCCGACGCGCAGAGTTCAGCGGAGCAAACTAAGCATGGCCATCTCAATTCGTCCTGTCACAGCTGGCAGCGGCCTCGCCTCAGGTCGGCTGCCCCGCGGCACCACCTGGCTGGTGCTTGTCGCGAGCCTGGTCGTGTCGATCGCGCTGTTCGCACTGCTGAGCGCGGCAAACCGCAGCGACTTCAACCTGGTCGGCGCAATAATCGTCGGCTTGCTCATTCACGTGCTGGTTTCGACCGGGCTGACCGCCGCGGTCGAAGGTCGCCGCCAGGCAATGGACCGGTTCGTCACCAACCTCGTCTCGGGCGCATTCATTCTCGCGATGGTGCCGCTCATCTCGGTGACGGTCACGGTGATCTCAAACGGTATTGCCAGATTTGATGTCGAGTTCTTCAACTCGTCAATGCGCAACGTGGTTGGCGAGGGTGGTGGCGCACTGCATGCGATGGTGGGCACGCTGCTCATCACGCTTGCGGCAACAGTCATCTCGGTGCCGCTCGGGCTCTTCACGTCTATTTACCTGGTGGAATATGGCAAGGGCCGCTTTGCCAAGATGATCACCTTCTTGGTGGACGTGATGACGGGTATTCCCTCGATCGTCGCGGGCCTGTTCGCCTACGCACTGTTCGCGCTGCTGCTCGGCCCGGGCGTTCGCATGGGCATTATAGGCGCAATCTCACTCTCGGTACTCATGATTCCGGTGGTTGTGCGGTCGAGCGAAGAAATGTTGCGCTTGGTGCCGAACGAACTGCGTGAAGCCTCGTACGCGCTCGGTGTACCGAAGTGGCTTACCATTCTCAAAGTCGTCATTCCCACCGCTATTGCCGGCATCACCACCGGCGTCATGCTCTCGATTTCTCGCGTCATCGGCGAAACGGCCCCGCTGCTCATCACCGCCGGATTCACCGCGAGCATGAACTACAACCTCTTCCACGACCGCATGCAATCGCTGCCCGTGTACGTCTATACGCAGTTCGCCAACCAGGGCAACCCTGCCTTCGCATTCATGGAACGCGCCTGGGCCGCAGCACTCGTGCTCATCATTATCGTTATGTTGCTCAACCTCATCGCCCGCTGGGTGGCGAAAGTCTACTCGCCAAAAACTGGCCGCTAACCACGCAGCAACCCACCGCTTACCTCAGAACGAAAGAATAAGATCTCATGTCGAAGCGCATCGAAGTCAACGACCTCAACGTCTACTACGGCAACTTTCTTGCCGTCGAGGGTGTCTCGATGAATATCGAACCTCGCAGCGTGACCGCCTTCATCGGCCCATCTGGGTGCGGCAAGTCCACGCTGCTGCGCACGCTCAACCGTATGCACGAGGTGATTCCAGGCGCTCACGTGCAGGGCGAGGTGTTGCTCGACGGTGACGACCTCTACGGCCAGGGTGTTGACCCCGTGCTTGTGCGTCGCCAGGTGGGTATGGTGTTTCAGCGCCCGAACCCCTTTCCGACCATGTCCATTCGAGAGAATGTGCTCGCTGGTGTGCGTCTCAACAATTCGCGCATGTCGAAGGGCGATCAAGACGACTTGCTTGAGAAGTCGCTGGTCGGTGCGAACCTTTGGAATGAGGTCAAGGATCGCCTAGACAAGCCAGGCTCTGGCCTGTCGGGCGGTCAGCAGCAGCGTCTGTGCATCGCACGCGCGATCGCGGTATCACCCGAGGTGCTGCTGATGGACGAGCCCTGCTCGGCGCTCGACCCCATTTCGACACTCGCCATCGAAGACTTGATTCATGAGTTGAAGTCGCAGTACACGATCGTGATTGTGACCCACAACATGCAGCAGGCCTCACGCGTCAGCGATAAGACCGCGTTCTTCAATATTGCGGGCACCGGCAAGCCGGGCAAGCTCATCGAATACGACGTCACGTCAACCATCTTCTCGACGCCAGCCGAGCAGTCAACTGAAGATTACGTGTCGGGTCGCTTCGGCTAAGCCCCCACTGAACTCAATTCACTTACCAGGTTGTGGGCGCTGTCAGTAGACAGCGCCCACAACCGTTTCACGAGATAGATACACTATGAGCATGACTGTTCAGGGCATCGACGCTTCTCGAGTTCAATGGGCTGTCGCAGGTGCTGCAGCTACCGAGTCTGAGGCTCTCGCCGCACTCGCAACGAAACCGCTTCTCGTGCTCATGCACGGCTTTGGTTCGTTCGAAGGCGACCTCATCGGTTTGGCACCGCGACTGCCGCGCGGCTTCGTGTTCGCCTCGCCACGCGCACCGCTCGTCGCTCCCCCACCCATCGTGAACGGCTTCTCATGGTGGCCCCTCGAGATTGGGCCGGACGGCATGTCGGTGCGCACGGCGCCCCCTGCAGAGTTTGTGGGCAGCGGCCCTCATGAGGCCGCCACCGCGCTGTTGAACTGGCTCGACGAGTTGGATGAGCGTGTCGCTACGCTCTCAGACGGCACAGGTCTTGGCAAGATCGCCGTGATGGGGTTCTCGCAGGGTGGCTGCATGGTGACCTCGCTGCTGCGCATGCGCCCCGAGCGTTTTGTGTGCGGCGTCAATTGCTCGGGGTTTGTCGCACCGGGAGAGTTTGATGACAGCGCCTTGGCTGCCGTTCGCCCCCCACTGTTTTGGGGGCGTGACGACGCAGACCCAATTATCGGGCGCGATCGCATCGACGAGACAGCCGAATGGTCACCTCGTCACACCCAGCTCGAAGAGAAATTGTACGAGGGCATCGCCCACAGCATCAGCCTCGAAGAACTTGTCGACATCGATGCGTTCTTGCGGCGACACGTGCCAGAGAGCGACACCGTCGCATCATGAGTACCCCCTTGCAGAGCAATAAGACACAGCTCGTCTACGACTATGTAATGCAACGCATCATCGATGGCACATTCGCAGCAGGTGAGTCACTCAGCATCGCCGGCATCGCCGAAGAAACCGGGGTCAGCCTGATTCCGACGCGCGAGGCGCTGCGCCGCCTCGAGAGCGAAGGGCTCGTCGAATTCATGTTTCACCGTGGGGTGCGCGTCACCGAACTCACGATCGAAGAGTTTCGCGAGATCATGCAGACCGAGGCGGTGCTTGAGGGACTCGCAGTTGGACTCGCCGCACCCCTACTGAGCACTGAAGATCTACACCGTGCCCGCGAAGTGAACCATCGCATGAACGAGGCCTACGAAGCGGGCGATTTCACCGCATACAACCAGGGAAGCCTCGAGTTTCACGGCATTCTGCGTGCGCCCTGCCCGAACCGACGACTGCATGACATGCTCGATCGGGGGCAACAACGAGTTGCTGCCGTGCGCGCCTCCGTGATCGGTTATCGTGGCGAAGTTGCGCAACGTCTGAGCGACGAGCACGAGCACCTGCTCGATCGTATCGCCGCCGGTGCGCCCACCGCAGAAGTTGAACAACTCATGCGCGCACACCGTGAGGGCACGATCGCCGCCGACAGTGAAGGTCTCAGAAGAACGGTGCAGCAAGCATGACCCGAGTCGCACTCGTACAGATAGCGAGCCCGAGCGACGAGAGCCGTGACGACCGCATCAACCGGGTCGAGCAGCTGCTCATGAGCCACGCAGGGCAGGGCGGCGAGCTGTTCGTGCTGCCCGAGCTGTGGAGCGCCGGCGACCTGGCTTTCAAACACTATGAAGAGCTCGCCGAAGCACTCGACGGCCTGACCGTCACCATGTGCCGCCGCGCCGCACGTGAGCTTGGCGCTTGGGTGCACGCTGGTAGTTTCATCGAACGCGATGAGCACGGCAAAATGCACAACACCGCGGTGCTCATCAACCCACAGGGCGAAATTGCCCAGACCTACCGCAAGATTCACGTGTTCGGCTACCAATCGCTCGAAGCGCAACTACTCACCCCCGGTACGACCCTCAGCGTGATCGACACCCCACTCGGCAAGACCGCGTCAACCACCTGCTACGACCTACGGTTCCCAGGGTTGTGGCTCGAACTCGGCTCACGCGGCGCTGAAGCCGCAATCGTGCCTGCGGCTTGGCCAGCACCCCGCCGCGACCACTTTCGGCTCTTCACCGAAACTCGCGCAGTCGAACACCAAATCTGGGTGGTGGCGGTCAACGCCTGTGGCACGCAAGGTCGCACCGAACTTGGTGGGGCAAGCCGCGTCGTCGACCCGTGGGGCAACGTGGTAGTCGAATGTTCTGAGACGCTCGAAGAGGTCGCGATCGTTGACATCGACCCTGCACGGGTCGCCGAAGTGCGCAGCGAGTTTCCGGTGATCGGTGACCGCCTACCGCCCGAGGCTTACCCGGCGCTGGGCTGAGTGATCCTCGTCGCTGCTATGCCTGGCCCGTGAACGTGAGCCAGATCAACGCGACGTTCAGCGCAACAATCAACCCCGCAGTGATCACGGCTGCGCTCTGCAACCAGACGTCGTTCGTGTGCTCACCCATCACGCCGCGACGGCTGGTGAGCCAAATCAGGGGAATGATCGCAAACGGAATACCGAACGACAGCACCACCTGACTCAGCACCAGCGCCCAAGTCGGGTCAAGACCAATGCCCAGCAACAGCAGCGCGGGCACGAGCGTGATGAGTCGGCGAACGAGCAACGGAATGCGCCACGGCAACAGACCACCCGTGATATCTGCGCCAGCGTAGGCCCCCACCGAGGTGGACGCGAGACCAGAAGCCAGCAGGCCGATCGCGAAGATCACCCCAAATGCTGGGCCCAAATGCATACTGATCGCTGCAGCAGCACCCTCGATCGTGTCGGTGCCCTCAACACCCGCCAACGAACTCGCCGCAAGCAACAACATCGCGATGTTGACTCCACCGGCAACAATGAGTGCCAGCACCACATCCCACCTGCTCGCGAGCAGCAAGCGCCTCAGACGTGCAGGAGTGTGCGAGACACCGTGGCGATCGCGAGTGAGCGAGGAGTGCAGATAGATCGCGTGAGGCATGACCGTGGCGCCGAGCATGCTCGCCGCCAACACCACCGTCTCGGTACCGGCAAAGCGGGGCACCAGGCCACCCGCTACCCCACCCCAATCGAGCGGGCTCACGAACAGCCCTGCGACGAACCCAATCGTGATGATCACGAGCATGCCGACAATGACGCGTTCGAACACGCGCTGGCCATGACGCTGCAGCGAGAGCAACACCATCGACACGATGCCGACAATAATGCCCCCGAGCACCAGAGGCAGATCGAAGAGAATGGCCAGAGCAAGCGCGCCGCCGATGACCTCTGCCAGATCGGTTGCGATCGCAACGAATTGTGCCTGCACCCAGAACAGCACCCGGCCGAGTTTGGGCATGCGTTCGCCGAGCAGTTCGGCAAGGCTCTTGCCGGTGACCAGACCGAGCTTCGCTGAAAGGTACTGCACAATCACCGCCATGACGTTGGCCACGACGAGCACCCACACCAGCAGGTAGCCGTATTTTGCGCCCGCCGAGAGATTGGCGGCGACGTTGCCGGGGTCGACATAGGCGATCGCCGCGACGAATGCTGGCCCGAGCAGGCGCACCAGGGTGCGCTCGGGGGCTGGGGCCGGGGTCGAGGCTGAGGCCTTGCCCGGGGTCGCCGAAGTTTGCTGCTGGGGGTCGCTCATGTCACGCAAGATTAGCACGAGTTCGAGTCGCAGTAAAAACTAACTTCGTCTAGACGTAGTTGCCCCAAGAGGAGGCACGTATTGAGGCAACGCAAGGAATAGCTGGTTACACTTGCCGCATTGTGAGCACACAGGCCTCGACTCTTTCGCGACCCGCTCCCCGCTCTCGTGGGGATGGCGGTGTGGGCGGCGTGCGCGGTGTGCGCGGCGTGCGCAAGTGGGCCGCTGGCCTGGCTGCGCTCGGGTTCTTCTGTGTCTCAATCGTGGCCCCGCTGAGCCTGCCGGGCTTGTCGACAAACTTCTCGACGGCCTTCGCGGCGAACGGTGCTGGCTACGAGGTTGGTGCCGGTGCACAAGTGCTGCGATTGGATGCAAGCTCTGCACCGCAGATTCATCTTGGTGTTGCAGAAGCTACCCAGGCCGTGTCTGAGCAGGTAGCACCTTCGGGGGCACTGTTCTCGCTTGACGACTTTCTCTTTCGAGGTGTTATCAACTGGGGCGGCTACAAGTTCACGTTCTATAGCCAGCAGGTGTTGCCAGGCGGCGGGTTGAACATTCCCGGTCGCCACGTGAACGCTGGCGGGTACGTGAGCGACAGCGATGGCTACATTGTGCTCGCTGGCTCAGCGCCGATGGGGTCGGTCTTCGAGACACCATTCGGCTACCCCGGCAAGATCTATGATCGCGGCACGGTCGGCAACCATCTCGACGTGTATATCCGCTGATTCGCGTCGCCATTTTTGTCGCGGCCACCAGACGAGATAGAGTAGACGTTGCGCTTCTGTACTGCAGAGCGCAATCGGGATGTGGCGCAGCTTGGTAGCGCACGTCGTTCGGGACGACGGGGTCGCAGGTTCAAATCCTGTCATCCCGACTG
>JAAZHL010000065.1 GCA_012510755.1 Leucobacter sp. | reverse complement strand
TGCTGCGGCTTCACGATCTCAGCCCCAGCCCGTTCTGCCCAGGTCGCAAGCTGTTCAACCGCGGCGGCACGAAAGGTGTCGGCAGCCCCCACCAACACACGCTTGTCAAACGTTCGCAAATAGTTCGCGAACTTGCCAATCGTCGTCGTCTTGCCGACACCGTTGACCCCCACGACGAGCACCACGGCCGGGCGCTCGCTGAGCTGCAATGTCGAATCAAACGCAGACAGGCGCTCTTCAATTGACTCACGAAGCATTCGTCGCAACTCACGCACCTCGGTCACACGATGCTTTTCTACCTGCTCACGCAGCTCATCAAGAATCGATTCAGTGATGTCGGGCCCGAAGTCGGCGCCAATGAGTGCAGCTTCGAGATCGTCCCAGGTGTCATCGGAGATGGCCTCACCGCCACCGAAAACACTGCGAAAGATGCCAGAAAACGACCAGGTACGTTCAGCCATGCCTCAAGCTTAGGGCCGAAATACCAGACCCTCTGCGCCGATGACAAGTTCTACGTGCAGAAGTCACAAATACACGCCCAAATGTTCCTGTTTGATTACGAAGCATTCGGAAATCGCGCCAATTCGCGCCCGAGCGTCACCAGACTCCGCTACGATTCAAGAGATTCAAGCACCGATGCGAGGATGCGCGGTGCGCCAGCCCTGGAGGTACCGTGAACCGCACAACGGCACAATCGGTAAGCGCCAGACGCCCACTCGGCATCGCGCTACTACTCGGAATTCTGCTGACCTTTCTTAGCACCACCATTTTTGCCACGCCTGCACACGCTGCCGAATGTGCGCCAAGCCCGGCAAATGCCTGTGTGCAGGGGGTGATGAAGACGAGCGGCGGCGAGCCTGCCTCTGGCATCACACTCACGCTCGAAGGCGGGGGCGACACCCAATCGACCGAAACTGCTGCAGACGGCCGGTGGGCGTTCTCAGTCACTGAAGCAGGCACTTACACGGTGGCAGTCGACGAGTCGACCCTGCCAGACGGCGAATACCTGAAGCTCACAGACACCCGCGAGGTGACGGTACAGCTCAACAACGTCGCCGGCGGCCTGTTTCCACTCACCAACAACCCAGACGAGGCAGGTCAGACCCAGCCCGGCGGCACGACCCCGGGCGAAGACAGCGCCGAGGCAGAAAGCAGCGCAGGCTCGACCAGCGCCTCTTCGTTCTCGTGGCCGCGCTTCTGGCAGCAATTCGCGTCGGGTATTCGCATGGGCCTGCTCATCGCGCTTGCATCCCTCGGTCTGTCGCTCATCTTTGGCACCACAGGGCTCAGCAACTTCGCACACGGTGAGATGGTCTCGATGGGCGGCCTGCTCGCTGCCGCGTTCATGTCGCTCACCGGCAACCTCTGGCTCGCCGGTGGTATCGCGGTCATCGCTATGGCGCTCTTCGGGTGGGCTCAAGACAAGGTGCTCTGGAAACCTTTGCGCAAACGACGCCTCAGCCTGATGCAGCTCATGATCGTGTCGATCGGCCTGTCGATCACGATGCAGTACCTCTTTCAATTTTTCTGGGGTTCAGGCATCGTGCGTATCGACACCAAGAACCCCGCAACTGCGACGGTGTTTGGCATCACCATGACCGTGCAGTCGTATGTCGCGATGGGCGTCTCACTCGCAGCAATCATTTTGGTGGGCATCGCGCTCATGTACACACGTTTCGGGCGAGCAACCCGAGCCATCAGCGACAACCCAGCACTCGCCCAAGCCTCAGGCATCGACGTGGACCGCATTATTAATGTCGTCTGGATAGTCGGCGGCGGTCTCGCAGGCCTCGCAGGCGTGTTTCTTGGCTTGGTGTTCAACGGCATCAACTGGTTTACCGGCGGCCAGCTACTCCTGCTTTTCTTCGCGGCCGTCACCCTCGGCGGGCTTGGCACCGCGTTTGGCGCGTTTGTCGGTTCAATGATCATCGGCATGATGGTCGAACTCACGAATATTTGGTTGCCGGGCGACCTGAAGTTCGCCACGGCGCTGCTGATTCTGATTCTGATTCTGCTTGTCAGACCTCAGGGCATCTTCGGTCGTAAAGAGCGAAGCGGGTAAGGGAGTACATCATGGATTTCTGGACTGGACTTCTGCTCAGCATTCTGCAGACCGCACTGTCACCCACGACCGCTGCATTCGTGCTCGCTGCGATCGGCCTCAACATTCACTTCGGGTTTACCGGCCTCATGAACATGGGCCAAGCCGGCTTCATGCTTGTGGGAGCCTACGGATTCGGGGTGTCAGTTTCATACTTCGGCCTCGGGTTTTGGTCGGCGATTCTCGTCGCAGTGGTGTGCGCGATCATTTTTGCGCTCATTCTCGGCATTCCTACGCTGAAACTGCGCGGCGACTATTTGGCCATTGTGACGATTGCCGCGGCAGAGATTCTTCGCATGGTCGTACGCATGGCTTCGCTGCAAGATTTTACAGGTGGCCCGACTGGCCTGCACGGCTCGAAGTACCGACACGTCTTCAGTGAGCTGTCGTTCTTGCCAGAGGGCCGTACGACAACCTTGGGGCTCACCTACAACAACACCGGCACCGACGATTGGTGGACCCGGCTCGTTGCCTGGGCCCTCGTAGCCGTGTTTATCCTCGCGACCTGGGCGCTGATGCGCAGCCCGTGGGGCCGTGTACTCAAAGGCATTCGCGAAGATGAAGACGCGGTTCGCAGCCTCGGCAAGAGTTCGTTCTCATACAAGTTGCAGGCGTTGATTCTCGGTGGTGCGATGGGTGCCTTCGGCGGCATCGTCATGGCGTTGCCCTCGGCGATGCAGCCCGACTCGATGGGCCGTCCCACCACGTTTAACCTGTGGATGATCATGCTGCTCGGTGGCGCCGCTACGATCTTTGGCCCGTTGCTCGGCACGATCATCTTCTTCGTTGTTCGCTTGGTGCTCACTGCTGTGGCAGGCCAGTTCATTCCGAACTCGATTCTGAATGTGCAGCAAACTGAACAACTCGCGTGGGTGCTCATCGGCTTCTCACTCATGCTGTTGGTCATATTTAGGCCGCAAGGCATTCTCGGGAATAAGAAGGAGCTGTCGTTCAATGTCTAACGAACAGAACTACCCCTACGACCGCGAAGCGCTGCGGGCCAAGCTGCGCACCCTTGACCAGGTGCCCGGCGTCGCAAAACCAGACCCGATTCTCACGGTTGAACATGTCGAGCGTCGTTTTGGTGGCATGACCGCAGTCAATGTTGAACGGCTTGAGGTGCAGCGCGGCGCCATCACTGCGCTCATCGGACCAAACGGCGCGGGCAAGACCACGTTCTTCAACCTCATCACAGGTTTTGATGTGCCTTCAAACGCGAAGAAGCTCTTTGGCGGGGGTGATGCGACCTGGTCGTTCAACGGCAAGATGATTCACCGCACCGGCGCCTCACAGGCCGCAAGGGCCGGCATGGTTCGCACGTTTCAGCTCACGAAGGCCCTCAGCCGTATGACCGTCATGCAAAACATGCTGATTGGCGCGAACGATCAGCCCGGCGAGAACCTCTTTATTGCCCCCTTCAAACCTCTCTGGGCAAAGCGAGAACAAGAGAACATCGAGCGTGCAGAAGAACTACTTGTACGGTTCAAACTCGATGCGAAGAAGAACGATATGGCTGGCGACCTCTCGGGCGGCCAGAAGAAGTTGCTTGAGATGGCACGCGCGCTCATGTCAAGACCCGCGATGATCATGCTCGACGAGCCCATGGCGGGCGTCAACCCAGCGTTGACGCAAAGCCTGCTCGACCATATTCAGGCACTGCGCGACGAAGGTACCACGGTGCTGTTCGTTGAACACGATATGCATATGGTGCGACACATCAGTGACTGGGTGGTCGTCATGGCTCAGGGCGAAATCATCGCAGAGGGGCTACCCGAAACAGTCATGACCAGTGAGGCCGTGATCGATGCCTATCTGGGCGCGCACCACGACAAAGACCTTGGTGACGACGACGCTCTCACTACGGGAGTCATGCGGGCAATTGCAACCGAGAGTGCCGAAGAGGTTGAAGAGGAGACGCGATGAGTGATTCACATCTCGTGGTGAAGGCAGACAACCTCACCGCAGGCTACTTGCCCGGTATCAACATCTTGAACGGCTGCACACTCGAGGCGTATCAGGGCGAACTCATTGGCATCATCGGCCCGAACGGCGCAGGCAAGTCAACACTGCTCAAGGCACTATTCGGGTTGGTCAATATTCGCGATGGCGAGGTCACTCTCGACGGTGAAAACGTCACCGGCACCCCCACGAACGAGCTCGTTCGCAAGGGCGTCTGGTTTGTGCCGCAGATCAACAACGTGTTTCAATCTCTCACGATCGAAGAAAACCTGCAAATGGGCATGTTTTTTAAGCCCAAGGAGTTTGCCTCGCGCCTGCAAGAGATGTGGGAGCTGTTTCCCATGCTCGCAGATCGACGCAGGCAACGCGCGGGGTCACTCTCAGGCGGTGAACGACAGTCGGTCGCGATGGCTCGCGCGCTCATGATGGATCCAAAGGTGCTGCTGCTCGACGAGCCGAGTGCTGGACTCTCGCCGGTACGCCAAGATGAGACCTTCATTCGCACCCGCCAGATCAATAAGACCGGCGTCACCATCATCATGGTCGAGCAGAACGCACGCCGCTGCCTGCAAATCTGCGATCGCGCCTACGTGCTCGACCAGGGCCGTAACGCATACGAGGGGCCAGGCCGCGAGCTGGCAAACGATCCTAAGGTAATCGAGCTCTACCTCGGCACGCTCGCGGCCGACGTTGAAGCGAAGAACACTCCAGCCGACTAGCCAATGGGCCCGCTCATCGACTAGCCGCTACAAACACCTAACACAAAAGTACGGGGGCCAGCTGCTGCTGGCCCCCGTACTTTTGTGCGTACAGGTGAGGCTTAGACTTCACCCTCGACTGCCGACACGAACTGAGGCGTGTTGGTGTCGTCGTACTTGTAGATGCCGATCCATGCTGACGACGGGTCGTTGTCAGCGTTCAACGGGCCAGTGCCTGACTTGCCGACGTAGCGAATGTCGCTGCCGTCGTCGAGCAACGCCTTGCAGTCAGCAAAGCTGGTGCACTCTTCGCCACCGTTCGCGCCGGTCACTGCAGCCAGCTGCGCCTGAATCGCTGCCGAATCGGTCGCACCGGCCTTCTCAGCTGCGAGCGCAACGATTGTCACCAGGTCATACGCTTCAGGGCCGTACGTGAAGCTCTCAAGCGTGTCGTTGAACTGAGCGGTGTAGATGGCTTCAAGCTGCGCCTTGAACGCATCATTTGCCTGGGCGCCAGGGATCGAGCCCTGCATGCCGGTGATGCTGCCCAGGTCAACCACTTCAGCGAAGCTGTTCGCGTTGCCGTCAACCAGGTAAACGTTCGCCGGGTCGATGCCCTGAATGAGC
>JAAZHL010000064.1 GCA_012510755.1 Leucobacter sp. | reverse complement strand
CCGGCGGAGAAGTTTCAGGAGTTATGCTCGGGGTGACTCACTGCATGTTGCACTCCCAACTAAAATTCGGGATCGAGCGCTCTTCAGCCTGCACCGCGTATTCTTGTGCACATGACAGTCTTTGCAGGCGTGACGTTGCTCGTCAACGCTTTTTTTAATGTGATCGTGTGGCCGCAATTTTGGCGCCGGGTGACCGCCGACCCGCGTGCACGTGACGAGACCGGTGCAAAGACCAAATTTTACAAGGTGCACGCGGTGCTCATCGGGCTCGCGCTGCTGATAGCGGCGGCTTCTGCGGTCGCTGGAATCATGCTGCTGATCGGAGACGCACAATGAAACGCGTGCTCACCTACGGCACCTATGACCTGTTGCACTGGGGCCACATTCGGCTCTTGCAGCGCGCCCGTTCGCAGGGCGACTACCTGATTGTTGCGCTCCGCACCGAGTCGTTCAATGAGGGCAAAGGCAAGAAGACCTACCACGATTTTGAGACCCGCAAGCAGATGCTCGAGTCGGTGCGCTACGTCGATCTCGTGATTCCTGAGGACTCGTGGGATCAGAAGATCGGCGACGTGCAAAAGTACGAGGTCGACGTCGTGGTGATGGGCGGCGACTGGGAGGGCGACCCGAGGTTCGAGGTGCTTACCGACTACTGCGACGTCGTCTATCTCGATCGCACCGAGGGCATCTCAACCACGAAAATCAAACGCGATCTCGGAGTCAACGCCTAGTCACGCGTGCAGTGGCCGTTGCGCTCGGAGTAGCTCGAGCGGCCATCGAATGCGGCTCGAACAAGCGAATTGCTAGCCCGCCGAGCGACGGTCGAAGTTCTGCGCGAGCAGCTCACCCGAGTTCTCGATGTGTCGCGCCATCGCGGCGCGGGCCGCCTCGGCGTCACCTCGCGCAATCGCCTCAAGCACGGCCGAGTGGTCTTGCGCCGTAGTGCTTGGCCACCCTTCGATCTGCGAATAAAATCTACGCGGCACGTATTTGGTGAAAACCCCGAGGGCCCATCGCAAGCGGTTTGACCCCGCGATGCGGTAGATCAGGCGATGAAACTGGTGATTCTTCAGCTCGAGCGCCTCATTGTCTCCCCGGTGCGCGGCCGCCATGAGTTCAAGGTGCAGGGCCTCGAGCTCGGCCAGATCTGCCGCCGTGGCGCGCGCGGTCGCCCGCGCCGCGAGGTCGCCTGCGATCAAGGCGTGCGCGGCGAAGATGTCGCGAATGTCTTCGCCCACCATGTGCGCGACGGTGAAACCGCGCCGCGGAATGAGGTCGAGAAATCCCTCTGCCCGCAACGCCTGCAACGCCTCGCGCACCGGCGTCGCCGACACCGACAGCTGCTCACCGATTGCCTCTGCCTTGATCGACTGGCCTGGGGCATATTCACCAGCCATGATTGCCTGGCGCAGATACGAAGCGACTTCTTCGCTCAGTTGCACCCGCGGGGCACCGATCTTTGTTGACTGCACGGGGATCCTCTCAATGCAAAAAGTCTACTGACCCGCGTCTGCCCGGTCGCGCAATTGCTGTCGAATGAGTTCGGAGTGTTGACCGATGGTCGGCACCGGGCCCACTCGCAAGCCTTGCTCGCGGCTAGTCACCGGGGGCCGCTGCACCCTCACCTCACCGGCAGGCGTGTCAACCTCGATCCAGCGATCGCGTGCAGCAAGCTGCGGATGCGAACCGACGTTGACGGCCGAACGCAACTCAGCATTGGCGATGGCAGCCTGATCAAGCCGCTCAAGCACCTGCTGCACGGTGAGTGCGGAAAAGGCCTCTTCGATGAGCGCGCGCAATGCGACGACATTCTTCGTGCGCAACGAGTTGCTCGCGTAGTCAGCATGAGTGGTCAGTTCGGGCCGCTGCAGCACGCCTTCGCAGAACTTCGCCCACTCGCGTTCGT
>JAAZHL010000063.1 GCA_012510755.1 Leucobacter sp. | reverse complement strand
TTGGCCTCGCGGGGCTGGCTGAGCGGCTGCGGCTCGTCGGCGGCAGGTTACGTTTTGAAGCAGGCCGACAAGGTGGGTCGGTGCTCGAAGTGCGGGTGCCGATTGCGATGAGTGCGAAGGAGATGCCGTGATTCGCGTGATGGTTGTCGATGATCACCCCGTGGTGCGTGCGGGCATCGTGGGGCTGCTTGAATCTGAAGCAGATATTGAGGTGGTGGCTGAGGCCGAGAGCGGCGAACGTGCGCTTGAGCTCTTGGCTGGGCTTCGTGCAGAAGCCTCAGAAGGCCTGTCGATTTTAGCCGAGGATCACGCCCCGCACGTCGTGCTGGTCGACCTGCGCATGCCTGGCATGGGCGGTGTCGAGGCCACCCGCCGCATCGTGGATGGCGTGGCTGATGGCGGACGTGCCGACTCTCGTGCCGACTCTCATGCCGATGCTCTCACTGACCCTCTCACCGCCGCGCCATCGCCGACCCCGAAGGTGCTCGTCTTTACCACTTACGAACAAGACGACCAGATTCTGGCAGCCATCGAGGCGGGCGCGAGTGGATACCTGTTGAAGGCCGCGCCGGCCAGCGAGTTGCTCGCCGGTGTTCGCGCGGTAGTGTCAGGGCAGACGGTGCTCGCACCCAGCATCGCGGCGGGGCTGGCGAAGGCGGTGCGAGGGCAGCGCGGGCAAAACCGCGACGCGACCCTCTCGGGTGCGCAAGATCTGCCGCAACTGACTCCGCGCGAAAGCGAGATCCTCGCACTTGTTGCTGACGGCCTCAGCAACCCGGCGATTGCCGCCCGCTTGTATATCGGTGAATCGACGGTGAAGACACACTTGCTGCATGTATTCGAGAAACTTGAGGTGAACGACCGCACGCGGGCGGTCACCAAGGCGATGCAACTCGGCCTGCTTGGTTAATCGACCTCGTCGATCTCGCCGAGCTTGTCGAGACCCCGCCTCAAAGGGGCGCGAATGGCTCCCTACCCACCCGTCAGAGAGCCATTCGAGCCCCTTTGGGCGCCGTCGAGAACTGGTTGTCATCTCTTGGTCCGCTTCAAAGGGACGCAAATGGCTCCCTGCTCAAGTGTTAGAGAGCCATTCGAGTCCCTTTGGCGAGAGGCTTTGGCGTAACGCTTCGGGGTGACCCTTTGGTGTGAGGCTTTGGTGTGAGGCTTCGGCTGCTGAGTCGCTTTGGCGAGTACCTTCGGGGTAACGCCTCGGCGTGACTCTTGGCGAGCGTCAAGACCTTGGTGGCGCCTCAAGAAGGCCGAAGATCACACCCCGGCATCGCGGTACATCGCCGCGAGATCCTGGTACTCGAATGCGTTGCGCTGTACGCGGGCGGCCATAGCCTCAGTCATCGGGCCGCGATCTTTCGCGGGCACACCTGCAACGAGGTGACCGGCCTCGACCTGCTTGTCTTCGAGCACGAGGGCGCCCGCTGCGACAAAGCTGCCCTCGCCAATCACCGAACGATTGAGCAGTTTTGCACCCATGCCGATCAGCGACCCTTCGCCAATGCGCGTGCCATGAAGCAGGGCGAGGTGGCCCACTCCGACGTTCTTGCCCACGATTGTCGGGGTGTCGAGGTCGGTGTGCACGACGACGTTGTCTTGCAGGTTGCTGCCTTCTTCGATCACGATACCGGCGAACTCGGCGCGAAGCACCACGCCAAACCAAATGCTTGCGCCGGGGCCGATCTTCACATCACCAATGATGGTTGCGGTTGGAGCGATCCAGGCCGTCGGGTCAATCTGGGGAGTCTTGCCGTTGATGGGAATGATGAGAGCCATGGCACCACCCTATTGCGCACAATGCTCTCTTGGCGAGTGTTCGAGCGGGTCGCGACCGAAAGTGAATCTTGAGCTGGGGTTGACAAGCGAAATCGAGGTGCGTAGGTTCATTAGTGAAGTAATGAACCAGGGAGGCGGCTATGATCAGCCACAGACAAGGATCGCGCAGCCCGCGCATCACGAAACGAGGTGGGGCATGTTTGACGACACCAAACCAATCTTCTTGCAGCTCGCAGAACGTGTGGCAGACGACATTCTGCGTGGCCGCTATCAAGAGGGTGAACAGGTGCCATCGACCAATGAGCTCTCAGCACATTTACGCATCAACCCGGCCACTGCAGGCAAGGCGCTCGGCCTTCTCGTCGACGACGGTATTCTCGTCAAGCGGCGCGGCATCGGCATGTTCGTTGCCGATGGGGCGCTCGCGCGCATCAGGGCAGAACGCCAGGGCGGCTTCATCGACACCTACCTCAGGCCGCTGCTTGCTGAAGCGCAAGCACTCGGCCTCGACACCAACGATTTGATTCGCCTCATCAGAGACGCGAATGACAGCACAGCTATGAGCGACAGCGCAGACATGAGCGACAACAGAGAGACAGCCACACCATGACTATCGCAATCGAAGCGCGCGGCCTGACCCGCGCCTACAAAGAGACCAAGGCACTCGACGGCGTCAACCTGCAGATTCGTGCCAACACCATCACCGGTCTGCTTGGCCGCAATGGTGCCGGCAAGACCACGTTCATGTCGCTCGCGACCGCGCAAGACCGGCCAACGAGCGGCAAAGTGCTCGTGTTTGGTGAAGACCCGTTTGAGCGTGCAACGAGGCTCGAACAACTGTGCTTTCTTCGCGATAACCAGCGCTACCCCGACGACTACGCACTGAAGCACGCGATTCGTGCGGCCAGCATTTTCTACCCCAACTGGGATCAGGCCTTCGCTGACGAACTGATCGCCCTGTTTCGTATTCCGCAGAAGACGGTGATCAAGAAGTTCTCGCGCGGACAGTTCTCGGCGCTGGGCATCGTGTTGGGTCTGGCCTCGCGCGCACCAGTCACGTTCTTCGACGAACCCTATCTCGGCCTCGACGCAACGGCACGCGCCTATTTCTACGATGTGCTGCTGCGCGACTATCAGGCGCACCCCCGCACCATCGTGCTGTCGACGCACCTCATTGATGAGATGGACATGCTGCTCGAGCGGGTCGTGATTCTTGATCAGGGCCGCATCGTGCAAGACGCTGACGTCGATGAGTTGCGCGGGGCCGCGCACCAGGTGGCTGGCCGCGCGAGCGCAGTCGACAGCTATCTCGTGGGGCGCACAGTGCTCAGTCGGCAACGGGTCGGCGGGCTTGCGACCGCGGTGGTCGAGGGGCGAGTTTCGGGCGAGGATCGCGCGGCGGCCGAATCCGCAGATCTCGATCTGAGCGCCGTGTCGCTGCAACAGCTTGTTGCCGCATACGGGTTCGACGGCGCGGCGGCGTTCGACCGTGACACACAAGAAGAATTCACTCACGCACCAACTTCGTTCGAAGGAGCACGATCATGAACCGCATGCTCAAAGTCGCCCGCTTACAACTCAACAAACGGGACGTCAGTTTCCTCGTACCCGCCATCATCGTGGGCATGGTGATGATCGTCACTGCCATCATCGCTATTGCACTGCAGCGAGCTGGGTTGAACTCGGCCGACGCCGACTATGCTGCAGGGGCCCGCAATAACCTGGGCATCATCTGGTCGCTACCCGGCTTTCTTGTCTACTACGGCGTGCAAGCCGTGTCGACGACGTTTCCGTTCGCGACCGCGCTCGGTGCTACGCGACGCAACTATGTCTTCGGTACCGCCCTCGCAAACCTGTGTACCGCCGCCTATCTGGCCGTACTGTTGTCAGTGCTGCTGCTGATCGAGCTGGCGACAGGGCACTGGTTCTTCAACATCTATGTGCTCGACAACTATGCGCTCGGCTCGGGCAACGTGTGGCAGCTTGCGATCACGGTGTTCTTGGGCACCTTCGCGATGACCAGCATCGGTGGGGTCTTCGCAGCGGTCTGGGTGCGCTTTGGCAGCAAGGGGCCGACCATGCTCGGGCTCGCGCTCGGGCTGCTGCTCGCCGTATTGATTCTGGTGTTCGTGCCTTACTTTGCCGAGATCTTCGCCGCGGTCACCGGGGCTATGATTGCTTGGATTGGTCTGGGTGTGTCGGTTGTGGCGATCCTCGGCACGTGGCTCTCGATGCGACGCACCTCGGTGAGATAGCCAACTGCAATACGCAACCTCGTGCCGCTTGTAGCCAAAATCGGGGGGTGCGCCAGCGCATCTGAAGGCCACATCGACTGTTGAGTAGTTTTCAGTCGTGACGCACTGCGCGCCCCCTCTACCTCAGGAGCATCGACGTGACCACCACCCGCCAGATTCCAGCTATCGACGAGCTCACGGCAACCATCGCGCAACATATTGCGCACCGCGACCTCGGGGCGCTCGCCGCAGTCGTAGCGCCAGTGTCTGCCGCCGAGCTCACCCCGGTACTCGAGCGACTGCCCCAGCGGCCGCGGGCCGTGACTTTTCGTCTGCTGCCCAAAGAACTCGCCGCTGAAGTGTTCGACCTGCTCGATCCCTCACTGCAACGTGAACTGCTTGAGGGGCTGCACGACACTGAGGTGGCTCGCCTGTTCGCCGAGCTTGACCCTGACGATCGTGCGTGGCTGCTTGAAGAGGCTCCAGCGGTGTTCGCCACTCGCTTGTTGCGGGGCCTGCCCGAAGATGAGCGCGCGAGCACCGCCATGCTGCTTGGCTATCCGCTTGGTAGCGCTGGCCGACGCATGAGCCCTGAGTATGTGTCGGTGCGTGAAGATGCGACTGTGGGCGACGCACTGGCGCGCGTGCACGAGCGGCTCGACGATGCCGAGACGGTGTATACGATTGCCGTGCTCGACACTGAACGCCACGTCGTGGGTGTGGTGAGTTTGCGCGACCTGTTGCGGGAGAGGCCCGATGTTGGCGTCTCTGAGGTGATGCGGCAGCCGCACACGGGGCTTGCGACCGATGACGCCGAAACCGTGGCGCGGCACTGTGCTGAGCTCGCGCTGCTGGCGATGCCGATCGTTGACAGCGAAGAACGACTCGTTGGTGTGCTGACGATTGATGACGCCGTGCGTATTCTTGAGCACGAAGAGAGCGAAGACGCAGCGCGCCAGGGTGGCACCGAGCCTTTGCGTCGGCCCTATCTCTCAACACCGGTGAGTGCGCTCGTGAAAGCGCGCGTCGTGTGGCTCTTGGTGCTCGCGGTAGGCGCGACGCTCACGGTGCAGGTGCTTGAGGTGTTCGAAGCCACGATTGAACAAGTGACAGTGCTTGCGCTGTTTGTTCCGCTTCTCATCGGAACTGGCGGCAATACCGGCAACCAGGCCGCCACGACCGTGACCCGTGCGCTGGCGCTCGGCGATGTGCGACCGCGAGATATCTTGCGTGTGCTTGCGCGAGAGCTGCGCACGGGAGCCCTGCTGGGGTTGCTGCTCGGGCTGCTGGGTTTCACGCTCGCGTGGCTCGTGTATTCGCTGCAGATTGGCCTCGTAATCGGCTTGACCCTGCTTGCGGTGTGTACCGTCGCTGCTGCCGTTGGTGGGTGCATGCCGCTGCTGGCGCGTGCGGTGAGGGTTGACCCTGCGGTGTTCTCGAATCCCTTTATATCGACGTTTGTTGACGCCAGCGGGCTCGTCATCTACTTTGTGATTGCTCGCGCGGTGCTCGGGCTGTGAGCGGCCCATCAGGCGTGCTCACCCACCTGTGCCTGGGTGCGTGAGCAAATCTGCGAGTAGCGTGCTGAGTTGCTACGAGGATCGCGCCGCCCCCGTGCAGGAAACCAACAATGTCGGTGGTGACTTATAGGGTCAATTGCATCATCAGGTGCTGATGAGCATTCCACCAGAATTGAGGAGTCATGCAGACACTCGTACTGATCTTGGTCGCGCTGAATCTCGTCTTGGTTGCGGCTTTGCTTGTGGTCGTGCTGCTGCGCCGAGGGCCACAGGCGAACGGACTCTCTGCCGAGGTGCGTGCCGAACTGCAGGGTCAGCTCGCGGGGGTGCGACAAGACCTGCAAGCACAGCGTGGCGAACTGAGTCAGACGCTGCGGGTGTCGAGCGACGCACAGACGATCGAACTTGCTCGCGAGCGCGAGACCCGTGTCTTGGCGAGTCGTGAGCTGAACGAGGTGCTTGGTCGGTCGATCAGCGAGCTGCGGGGTGCTCTTGAGCAGCGCTTCGATGTGCTGCGTGCCGAGAACGAGACAAAGCTTGAGCAGATGCGTGTGACCGTTGATGAGACCCTGCAGGGCACGCTGAAGACCTCGCTTGATGAGAACGCGAAGCGCATTCAGAGCCTGACCGAAACCAACGCGGCGAAGCAGGTTGAACTGCAGCGCACGCTCAACACCGAACTCGAGAAACTGCGGCAGGGCAACGAGGCGAAGCTTGAGCGAATGCGCGAAACCGTCGATGAGAAATTGCAGGGCACGCTCGAAAAGCGGCTGGGTGAGTCGTTCGCGCTGGTGAGCGAGCGTCTCGAGCAGGTGCAGAAGGGGCTGGGCGAGATGCAGACGCTCGCCTCAGATGTGGGCGGCCTCAAGCGCGTGCTCACGAACGTGAAAAACCGTGGCGGCTGGGGTGAGGTGCAGCTTTCGCGTCAGCTTGACGACATGCTGACCCCTGAACAATACGCAGAGAACGTCGCGGTGCGGCCGGGTTCAGCCGAACGGGTCGAGTTTGCCGTGAAACTGCCGGGCCGCAGCGATGACGACCTGCCGGTGTGGTTGCCGATCGACTCGAAGTTTCCACAAGAAGACTACGAGCGATTACTTGAGGCGCAAGAGCGGGGCGACAAGTCAGAGATTGATGTGCAAAGCAAGAACATTGAGCGTGTCATTCTTGCCCAGGCAAAACTCATCGCCGACAAATACATCGAGCCACCATACAGTACCGACTTCGGCATTATGTACCTACCGACTGAGGGACTGTTTGCCGAGGTCGTGCGGAGGCCAGGCCTTGCCAGCCGTTTGCAGAACGACTTTCACATCACGGTTGCTGGCCCGTCGGTGCTCATGACCTTGCTCAACAGCTTGCAGATGGGCTTTCGTACGCTCGCCATTGAACAACGCTCGAGCGAAGTTTGGAAGGTGTTGAGCGCCGCAAAGACTGAGTTCCAGAAGTATGGTCAGGTGTGGGAGAAGCTAGGCAAGCAACTGCAGACCGCGCAGAACACGGTGACCGAAGCCGGGCGTCGCACGCGTGCGGTTGAGCGTCGGCTGCGAGATGTCGAGACCCTCGAGATTGGTTCGCCGACGCCCGACGAGCTGTCGCTTGATTTGTATGAGCTTCCGCACCATGATGATTCTGAAATTGGCGAGCCGCTTGAGGCGCTGTCGGGTCGCGGCTTGCCCGACTGAAACATCTCGCCGCATACCCTATTGCGGCCATGAAGTTTCGATTCGTAGAAAAAACGAGAATATTCACCCCCTCATTGGGGCTGGTGGGCCTATGTTGATGCCCCAGAGTGGAAGTAGTCCAACTTACACACGAAGTTTGTGCACTCAGTACCACCAAGCGAAGGAGTCAATAATGACTGCGTTCCAAAACGACATCGACGCCGTGCAGGCCCTGAAAGAGCAGAACGGCTCAAGCTGGGATGCAATCAACCCTGAGTACGTCGCTCGCATGCGCGCACAGAACCGTTTCAAGACAGGTCTTCAGATTGCGCAGTACACCGCTGACATCATGCGTCGCGATATGAAAGAGTACGACGCAGATTCGTCGGTCTACACTCAGTCACTCGGTGTGTGGCACGGTTTCATCGGTCAGCAGAAGCTGATCTCGATCAAGAAGCACCTGAAGAGCACGAACAAGCGCTACCTCTACCTGTCGGGCTGGATGGTCGCGGCACTCCGCTCAGAGTTCGGCCCACTGCCCGACCAGTCGATGCACGAGAAGACCTCGGTGCCCGCGCTCATCGAAGAGCTCTACACCTTCTTGCGTCAGGCAGACGCCCGTGAGCTCGATCTGCTCTTCACGCAGCTCGACGACGCGCGCCTCGCAGGCGACGAAACCGCGGTTGAGTTCATCCAGTCGCAGATTGACAACTACGAGACCCACGTGGTGCCGATCATTGCCGATATCGACGCCGGCTTCGGCAACCCTGAGGCAACCTACCTGCTCGCCAAGAAGATGATCGAAGCAGGCGCTTGCGCAATTCAGATCGAAAACCAGGTTTCTGACGAGAAGCAGTGCGGCCACCAAGACGGCAAGGTCACGGTTCCGCACGAGGACTTCATCGCGAAAATCAACGCAGTTCGCTACGCGTTCCTTGAGCTCGGCATCGACAACGGTGTGATCGTTGCGCGCACCGACTCGCTCGGCGCTGGCCTCACCCAGAAGATCGCCGTCACTCAGGTTGATGGTGACCTGGGCGATCAGTACAACGCATTCATCGACGTCGAAGAGATCTCTGAGGCAGAGCTCGGCAACGGCGACGTGGTCATCAAGCGTGACGGCAAGCTCATGCGCCCCAAGCGCCTGGCAAGCAACCTGTACCAGTTCCGCGCCGACACCGGCGTCGACCGTGTCGTGCTCGACTGCGTAACCTCGCTGAAGAACGGTGCCGATCTGCTGTGGATCGAAACCGAGAAGCCCCACGTTGAGCAGATCGCCGAGATGGTTGATCGCATTCGCGAAGAGTTCCCTGACGCGAAGCTTGTCTACAACAACAGCCCCTCGTTCAACTGGACCCTCAACTTCCGCCAGCAGGCATACGACCAGCTCGTCGAAGAGGGCAAGGACGTGTCGGCTTACGACCGCGACGGCCTGATGAGCGTGGAGTACGACGAGACCGAGCTTGCTCAGCTTGCCGACGAGAAGATTCGCACCTTCCAGCGCGATGGCTCGGCACGTGCGGGTATCTTCCACCACCTCATCACCCTGCCGACTTACCACACCGCGGCGCTGTCGACCGACAACCTCGCAAAGGGCTACTTCGGTGACGAGGGCATGCTGACCTACGTTCGCGACGTGCAGCGTCGCGAGATCCGCGAAGGCATCGCCACTGTACGCCACCAGAACATGGCTGGTAGCGACATCGGTGACAACCACAAGGAGTACTTCTCGGGTGACGCAGCGCTCAAGGCTGGCGGTAAAGACAACACCATGAACCAGTTCGCGTAAGCACTCACTGTTTCGCACTAGGCGGGGCCTCGGTCAATACGACTGAGGCCCCGCTTCGTGTCTGCGGCATAAGCATGACGCTGCTGAAAGAGTGTTCCAAGCAAAGTTTCAATCCGATGAACCTGGCCCCGATGCTGAGCTTGCACGATCAATCTATGTTTGGCAGTTTCATGCCTACTATCACGGTGCAGACTCGGCAATCTGCTGATGGGCTTAACGCCTTCGACAGCGGCAAGTTAGAGGCCGAGCACCCGGGACTTTGCAGAGGCGAACTCTAGGTCGCCCAAGATGCCTTGAC
>JAAZHL010000011.1 GCA_012510755.1 Leucobacter sp. | reverse complement strand
TCCAGATGCACACGAGGAAGGCGACGGAGAGCCATTTCGATGCGCCACCGTCGACAAGTGTCGAGACGTAGCTTGCTGCGAACAAGTACGGCACTGACAGAAGCATCGCCGGTGCGGCCCACTTGAGGCCGCTGCGAGTGCGGAGTGCGGTGATTGCAATATTGCTGGGCATGAAGCGTCGCATGAAACTGCGAACGTAGATGCTGATGATCCAGATCAGGCGAAACATGGTGACAGTCCTCCCCAAGTCGAGGGCGACAAGAGGAAGAAAACTGTTCAGCCAAGGCCGTTAAGTTGTGTCACCACTTGGGGCGATGACGTAGCAGGTAGCGGCCGCCTTCCCTCAGCATACGCCGAAGACTTGTGCGCTGGGAACCCGAAATTCCAAATAGTCGCTCATCGTCGATGCTCCACACGGCGTCGGCGCCACGCGTCATGCCGGTTGACCTCTATCGTGATCACAACAGATACTTGCTCACCGCCGATCTCCCGGGGGTTGATCCGGGAAGTGTTGATGTCGAGGTCGACGGGCAACTTCTCACGATCCGTGCGCAGCTGACGCGCGGCAGCGCCGAAGGCGCCAAGTGGCTTGCACAAGAGCGACCCTACGGCACCTACTTGCGCCAGTTCAGCATTGGAGAGGGCGTTGATACCGCTGGCATCTCTGCATCGTACGACAACGGCGTGCTGAGCATTATCATTCCGCTCAGCGAAAAGGCGAAGCCACGCAAGATTGCAGTCGAGTCGGGGGCTGAATCTCACAACGAACAGCCGTCACTCACGTCCTAAACCGAAACGCCATGAAAGAGGGGACCTCGTATGGGTCCCCTCTTTTCTCCTTCAGGACTTCTCGTGCAGTGCCTCTCGCCGATCTGGTTGATGACCGGCGCAGAAGAGGCGTTCCACAGCTGCACATGTCAGAGAGTCTGCAGCAGCATGTTACCCAACCTCACCCCGGTCCTGCTGATACACATCGGGGATGCCGTCTCCGTCAGCATCGATGGCGTCGTCTGCGCTGATCTTTCGATAGCGTCGATTCCGCGCGGTGAGCACCACCGATGCGAGGAGCGCCGCAAGCAACGACGCCACAAAGATGGCCACCTTGGCGTGATCATGCGCGGGATCCTCGGGGGCGAAGGACAGTTCCGTGACAAGCAGCGAAACCGTGAACCCGATGCCAGCGAGCAGGCCCACCCCAGCGAGATCGATCCAGCGCAGCGCGGGGTCGAGACGCACCCGTGCGACCGTGCTCAGCACCCAGGTGGTCAGCAGAATGCCAATTGGTTTCCCGAGAACGCGCGCGACCACGATGGCGATGGCGAGTGGGTCGGTGATTGCCGAGGCGAATCCTTCGAGCCCACCGATGGCCACCCCGGCAGAAAAGAACGCAAAAATGGGTACGGCGAATCCTGCGGAGAGCGGGCGGAACCGGTGCTCAAACTGTTCGGCGAGGCCCGGGCCAGCCTCTGTGCTTCGATCAGCGCGCCTGTGCAACACCGGTACGGTGAAACCGAGAAGCACCCCCGCGATTGTTGCGTGAATACCCGAGGCGTGCATAAACGCCCACGCCACGATGCCAATGGGAAGCAGAATTGCCCACGCTGCGGTGGGGTGCAAGCCGAAGAATCTGCGCGATAACTGCGCAATGAGCCCGTAGACGGTGATCGTTACAAGGGCAAGGATCAGCGGCACCACCTCAATGGTGTCGGTGTAAAAAATGGCAATAATGCCGATTGCAATGAGATCGTCAACAACGGCAAGGGTCAGCAGGAAAATGCGCAGCGGGCTTGGCAGGTGGGAACCGATCAGCGCGAGCACAGCCACCGCAAAAGCGATATCGGTCGCCGTCGGAATGGCCCATCCCCCTCGAAGCGCACTGTCGCTGCCCACCACTGAGAGGTAGAGCAGCGCTGGCACGGCAACCCCACCGCAGGCGGCAGCAACGGGGATCACCGCGGTGCGAATGTTGCGCAGGTCGCCGGCAACAAACTCACGCTTGAGTTCCAACCCGACGAGGAAGAAGAACACCGCGAGGAGGCCGTCAGCGGCCCAGGTGCCGAGGCTCAGATCCAGGTGCCACGGAGCGTACCCGATGCGCACGTCACGCAGGGCAAAGTAGGCATCTGCCCAAGGCGAGTTGGCCCACACGATCGCGATGAGCGCCATCGCGACGAGCAGAATTCCCCCGACGGTCTCTTTTCGGAGCAACTCGCCAATGCGACGAGCCTCGGGGTAGCTTCCCCGCGCGGGGAACACCTGAGGAGGGGATGTGGGCGTGGGCTGCGGGGACGGTGCGTGCATAGGGCTCCCATGGGGTTGGCGACAGGACTGTCGACCAGGCTTCCCGACACACCGGAACCCAGCTTACCGGTCGTCAGCTATGCGCGTCGGAACTCGGCGACCATCGGGCACTCGAACGGATCACGAGCGGCAAGGCCAACTCGGTTCAGGTACGCGATCACAATGCCGTACGACTTCCACAGCGAGGTTTCGGTGTAGGGCACATCATTGGTGGCGCAGAACTCCATCACGATCTCGCGGGTCTTCGCGAGATGCGGACGAGCCATGCTGGGGAACAGGTGGTGTTCAATCTGATAGTTCAGGCCACCCATCAGGATGGTGGCCCACCACCCGCCACGAATGTTGCGTGAGGTGCGGACCTGCTTCGTGAAGAAGTCGAGGCGCTCTTCGGGGGCGATGATCGGCATGCCCTTGTGGTTCGGTGCGAAGGATGCGCCCATGTACACTCCGAACACCGCAAACATCACTCCACAGAAGGCAAATGCCATGCCCGGCGGCAAGAAGACGAACACGGGGGTGAGAACCAACACGAAGCGTGCGGTGATAATCGCAAGCTCTGCCCAGCGCGCTTTCACGGGACCTCGGCTGAACAGGTAGCGGATGCTTTGGAAGTAGAGGTTCAGGCCCTCGAACGTCAGCAGGGGGAAGAACAGCCATCCCTGTTTCCGGGTAATGAGTCGTTGGATCCCGCGGGCCTTCGCCGCGTCTTCATCGAGGAACGAGATCGTATCGACGTCGATGTCGGGATCTTTGCTCACCCGGTTGGGATTCGCGTGGTGCCTGCTGTGCTTCGCATCCCACCAGGAGTAACTCATGCCGACGAAGGCGGCGAGCACTCTCGCGAGGCGATCATTCTTGGGGCCACCCGAGAGGATCTGGCGGTGCCCCGCCTCATGGGCGAGGAACGCAACCTGCGTGAAGAGGATTCCACACACGGCGGCGATCACGAGTTGGAACCAGCTGTCGCCGAGCAGAATGAACCCGGTGATGGCGCCGCCGAAACCGAGGGCGATCAGGATGCCGGTGGCGAGATAGAACAGGGGACTGCGACGAAGCAGCCCGGCTTCCCGGATTACTTCAGAGAGCCTCCGGTAGGCATGCGCAATAGGCGGAAAATCTTCCTTGCGGGCGTAAGTTTGACGAATGGGGCCTAGCGTGCTGACCATGTCAGCGGGAGTGACAGAGATTACTGCTTCATTTCTTTGGATAGCCGCCGATCGGCAACTGATGTGAAAAGCTCAGGCGGATGCCGGCGGCTTCGTTCCACGCTATGCCATGCGCCATGCAGGAGGGTGGATACAGGCAGATTCGCGGGAATTCCCCAGGCAGTCAGACACAGAAAAACGGGGGTACGACTGGCGGTTATTTGACCCCAGCCGCACCCCCGTTCGGGCTCGTTGTCTTACCAGAACACGGCAAGAGCGATGTTGACCAGCGTCAAACCACCAACCGTATGGGCGATGCCAACCGAAACCGGTTCGTTGTTCTTCACCTTGCGGCGCCCGATCCACGCTGCGACAAGGATCACAATGAGAATGACCAGCTTGACGGCAATCTTGACGTGGTTGACACTGCCGTCACCCATCTCGTTCAGGCCTACGAGCAGGATGCCGGTGACCAGCTGCACCCACGCGCCAATGAACTGGAAGAGCCCAACGGTGGGAGTCTTGAAGGTAGCCAACCAGCCGCCGAGCAGTGCGGCGGCGCCGACGATGTGCAGGAAGACCAAAATGGTGTGAAGTATTTCCATGCCTCCAACATACGCAGATTTCCCGTTCTCTGTGTGTTTGCTGTGGATTTTGGGTCTTCTTCACAGAACCCTTTCAGACTTATCGACGTAGCGTTGACATGTTTGGTGACACCAAGTCGATAAACGTTGCCAAGTGAAGGGGAACCATGTTTCTGGCAATTCGCGAACTGAGGTTTGCGCGCGGACGGTTCGGGCTGATGGGCGCAGTGGTCTCACTGATCGCCCTCTTGATCGTGCTGCTCTCTGGGCTCTCGTCAGGGCTCGTCAATGACGGCGTGTCGGGGCTCAAGTCGCTCCCGGTGACGGCCTTCGCCTTTGACGAAGGCACAAAGACCGACAACGCGTTCTCGCGTTCGGTGATCGAAGAGTCACAGCTGGAAACCTGGCAGTCGTTCCCCGGGGTAAAAGAGGCGACCCCCGTTGGCGCTGGCATGACCAACGCGACCACCGAGGATGGCACGCAAATCGACCTGTCGCTGTTTGGGATCGTGCCAGGGTCGTACCTGACCCCAGAGGTTTCAGAAGGTGAGACCGTTTCGGGTCTCGCAGGCATCGTGGTGTCAGAAACCGCAAAGAGCGACGGTCTCGAAGTGGGCAGCATCGTGACCCTCGACCGTCTCGACACAGAACTTGAAGTGGTCGGCTTCACCGACGGGCAGGCCACGTTCGGTCACGTCGACATGGCGTATCTCAATATCGACACGTGGAAGCTCATTGCCTCAGGTGCCGCGCAACCGGGTGAACCGACGCAAGAGCAAGTGGATGCGCTGAACTTTGACGTGTGGAGCGTCATCGCGATTCAGGCTGAAGACGGAGCAGAGATTGACTTCGCCGAGGCAGACCGACTCGCTGGCACCTCGACGGTGAGTCTCACCGAGTCATTCAATTCATCCCCCGGTTATGAAGCAGAGACGCTGACGCTCAGCATGATCCAGGTGTTCTTGTATGCGATCAGCGCGCTGGTCGTGGGCGCCTTCTTCACGGTCTGGACGATTCAGCGGCAACACGAACTGGCCGTGCTCCGCGCGATCGGCGCGTCCGGTCGTTACCTCCTTCGTGACTCCCTCACCCAGGCAGCGATCCTGCTGGTGTCGTTCACGGCAATTGGCGTGGCCGCAGGGGTCGGGCTTGGCGCCATGATGCCCGAGGGTATGCCCTTCGCACTAGAAGTCGCACCGATCGTGACCGCCTCGCTGATCACCATCGCACTGGGACTCGTCGGAGCCGCCGTCGCGGTGCTCCGTATCACGCGAATTGAACCAATTTCCGCCCTAGGAGGGCAGCGCTAATGTCACGCACACACGACAATGAGTCCGTTCTTTCCTTTCAGAATGTCACCCTCGAGCTCGGGGACGGCGACAGCAAGGTGCGCCCCCTCGACGCGGTGAACTTTGAGATTGCACGCGGTGAGTTCGTTGGCATTGTTGGCCCTTCCGGAGCCGGTAAGTCGACACTCCTCGCGGTTGCCGGTGCGCTGCAGACTCCAGACAGCGGCTCGGTTCGGGTGCTGGATCAGGAGCTCACCGAGATCGCACACTCGCAAGGCAAAATGGCAAAGTTTCGCCTGCGCAACATCGGGTTTGTGTTCCAGTCAGGGAACCTGATCCCCGCACTGACTTCGGCAGATCAGTTGCGGTTGGTGAATAAGCTCGCGGGTGGCCCCTCGTCGTTTGACCCACTTCCACTGCTCGACGCCGTCGGCATGGCGCATAAGGCAAAGAGTTTGCCCCGCCAGCTCTCCGGCGGTGAGCGGCAACGCGTCGGTATCGCTCGTGCGCTGGTAACCCGCCCCGGTCTGCTCTTGGTCGACGAGCCCACCGCGGCGCTTGACCGTGCACGTAGCCAGCAGATCGTGGCTCTCCTTGCCGAGCAAAGCAAGACACACGGCGTTGCCACCATGATGGTGACGCACGATCACGAAGTGCTGGGTCACTGCGATCGTGTGCTCGAAATGGTTGACGGCAAGCTGGGGGCTTTCGAACCCGCTGCAGCGTAAGCACTGCAGCGCGCTCTTCGCCGTCCATGATGTGTGGACGGGAGTATGGTCAGTATGAAGGCTCACTTGATATTTGCGGAAGGGGGAGAGCGTGCCTCGCATCACTGCTAGCACCGTTGCGGAGCACCGGGCGAACCAGGAGCGGCTCCTGCTTGATGTGGCACACGCGATCCTCGAAGAGACCGGCGAGATTGCGAGCATGCGTGATGTCGCGGTGCGCGCCGGGCTCGCGAGGTCGAGCGTCTACAACTACTTCGAGTCAAAAGAAGCCCTGTTGCAGGCGATGGTGCAGGATGTGTTTCCGAAGTGGACCGAGCGCATTACCGGAGCGATGGCTGCCGAAGCAGAGCCGAGCGGACGTTTGGTCGCGTACGCGTTCGAGAATCTCAAGCTTGTGCACGAGGGGGCACACGCCGTGGGGTCGGCACTTGCCGCGCTCACTCCCGGTGAGGCACTCGATGAACAGGCAACTCGCATGCACCGTGCCATTCAGGAGCCACTGATGCGCGCTCTCGACGAACTCGGGGTCGCCGACTCAGAAGGCATCAGCGAACTGATTAACGCAGTGATTCACGCCTCGACCCAGCGACTCGAGTCCGGTCAACCCTTCGACCAGGTCGAGGCGAACCTGGTCGCCGTCATTGAGCCGATGGCTGTGGGACTCCAGCGTCAGAGTGCTCCGACTCATCGCGCTGCGGATGCAGCCGGAACGTAGTCAAGAATCCGACCGCAAGGAACGCCGCACCGATATATGCTGACCACTTGGTGCCGGCGGTGAATGCCTCAGCGGCGGCGGCACCGACGTCGGGATCCTTGGCGGTGATTGCGGGGATCGCGGCACCGGCCGAACGGTCAAGTGTCGTCACAAGTTCCGAACGAGCCTCGCTCGGCAGTGACGCAAAGTCCTGTTCGAGGGTTTGCTCGAAGTGGGCGCCGCTTGCGGTGAACAGCACCGTGCCGAGGATCGCAATGCCCAGCGCGGAACCAATCTGTCGAGCGGTGCTCTGCGTGCCTGATCCTTGGCCAGAGAGCTCCTTCGGTACCTCAATCAGGATGACCCCCGTGAGCTGAGCAGTCGCCAGACCCACACCGAGACCGTAGAAGAAGAGGCACGGGACCAGGATCACCCAGGTCGATCCTGCGGAAAGCCCAATGGCAAGGGCAAGGATGCCAGCGAACTCAAGAAATAGGCCAGCACGTACAATCGCGATCGGGGTCATTTTCTTCAACATGCCGCTGGACATGCCGCTCGCCATGAATGAGCCCACCGCGAGTGCGAGGAGCACGAAGCCGGTTTGCAGCGCGCCGTAACCGGCAACGTTCTGCAGCCACAGGGGAATCGCGAGCAGAATGCCGAACTCGCCTAGCGAGACGATCAGGGCAGCGATATTGCCGTTGCGGAACGACGGAATGCCGAACAGTGCGAGCGACAAGAGGGAAGGCTTGCCGAGTCGTTCCCGACGCTTCGCCCTGGTGATGAACACGATGACCGCGATCACGGTGATCACGAACGAAATCGGCACGATGGAGACGTCGAACGGCCACTTCCAGTCACCGACTGTGAAAGGCGCGTCAGGTTTCGACTGCCACCAGCCGTATGTTCTGCCCTCAATGAGGCCAAAGACCAGGGATGCGCTGGCGATCACCGAAATGAGCGCACCGACCACATCGATTCGCTCGGTGGATCGCTGCTCGACGTTGTCAGAGATCGTGAGCAGCAGACCGATGATAATGATGATGCCGAGCGGAATGTTGATGCCGAAGGCCCAGCGCCACGAGAAGTACTCTGTGAGCCAGCCGCCAAGCAGAGGGCCAAGGGCAACCGTGCCACCAATGGTTGCGCCCCAGATCGCGAACGCGATCCCGCGCTCACGGCCGGTGAAGCCGGTGTTGATGATGGAGAGCGTGGTCGGCATCACCATTGCTCCGCCCACACCCTGAATAATGCGGGCGAGAATGAGGAGTTCACCATTCGGTGAGAGTGCAGCAAAGACTGACGCGCCTGCGAAAATGATGACACCGAGGATCAGCAGCTTCTTGCGACCGAAACGGTCGGCGAGTGCGCCAAACATGAGGAGGAGCGCGGCAAATACGAGGGTGTAGCTCTCTTGCACCCATTGCACCTGAGTTGAGGTGATGCCGATGTCGTCGACGATGGTGGGAATGGCGACGTTCACGATGGTGGCGTCGACGATGATCATCGCGACGGAGAGGCTAATGAAGAGCAGCCCCAGCCACTTTTTGCGTGTGGTATTCATGAGGTAAGTGTATTTTCTCGACACCCCGTCGGCAAGCCGAGCGGTTCACGAGTACTGGCGCGTCGCATCGGTCGCGCCAGTAGCCTGGGCACAGCTTCAGCGGGGGTGAGAAAGGGATTGGGTCTTCCCGTTGCTCGCGACACAGGATCCTTGCACGTCCTGAATCGCGGCGGTATCGCCCTGCGATATGCGGTAAATTTCTCGCTTCCAGCGAGAAATCAACGATTTCAGATTCGGGGTAGGGTTTGAGAACTGTCTATGCAGAAGCCCGGTAATGGGAGAGACTCAAACCTTCGAGCGAGGAAATTATCCTTGAAATTGGAAATTGGTGCTGTCGATATGGGTGGCTGACGCCGACCGACTTCACGGAGCAATGGACGAACGAACGTCACCCGTATATAAGGGGTCTGCTGAACACGTGCAGATCGAAGTGCTAAGAGCAATCGTCCAGCAGAGCCACCTCGGCAGCCTGGGCGCCCTTGATCTCCTGGACCTTCTGCGATTGCATCTCGC
>JAAZHL010000010.1 GCA_012510755.1 Leucobacter sp. | reverse complement strand
GATAGACGCCCACCACGATCTGCACGAGCAGCGTGACGAGCAACGCGATGGCCCAGCGGGCGGGGCGCAGACGCGCGACGGCAGACCACACCACGAGAACCACGACGAGTGCGAGTGAGATGTAGCCCGGCCAGGCGTGAATGTGCGACAGCAGCGTGGCATCGAATCCGTCACGCTGAATATTTGCATCGCCTGAGTGCGGCCCGGCGCCGGTGGTCAGCACACCCACGAAGATCGTGATAGCCATGAACAGGGTGGTCACGTGCGTAAAGATGGCAAATGCCCGTGGCACTGCGAGCGAACGAGGCCCCGGCGCTTCATACATGCGAACAAGATATGCGGCAGTGATGCAGACGATTACGAGCGACACCAGATAGTGAAAGCCGACGAGGTTTGCGTTCAGGTGCATCCAGACGACGAAGGCGCCCACGAGTGCTTGCAGCACGACGAGCGCGAGCACCACGGTCGAGATGGTGAAGAGGTCGCGTCGGTGCTGGCGACTGCGCCACGAGTAGAAGAGCACGAGCAGGGCCGCGATCAGCAGCGGGCCGGAGATCGTGCGGTTGGCGAACTCGATGATGCCGTGAATGCCGAGTTCTTCGGTTGGTACGAGCGAGCCGGGGGTGCAGACTGGCCAATCGGTGCAGCCGAGCCCTGATCCGGTGAGTCTGACGGTGCCACCGGTTGCGATGATGACTACGTTGAGAACGAATGAGATCCATGCTGAAACTCGCAACCAGCGTGAGGTGGTGGGCGAGATGGTGTTCGACGAGGATCCCGTCGGGGACTCCTGCGAATTCGCGGGTGCATTGGTCTTGGTCACGGCGATCCTCTGATCCTTTCGCTACCGGCTTATTTCGACAGCAGAACGAGACTGGCGGGCCGCTGACAACAGCGCAGCAAGCCTGTAGACTAGACAGTTGTTGCCTGCGCATTTTCGACGCGGGCGAACAGGGTGTGTACGCCCAGAATACTGCACAGTAGCGGGGAGCCAGGTGAGCGCGAGTTCCCGAGTGCGTTCCGCTCACTCGAGCGCAGAGACTTATTAGCCACAACGAACAAAGGATGAGCAGATGTCAGAGGTACTGATTGATCGCCCCGAGCTTGAAGGCTTGGGGGTGTACGAGTTCGGCTGGCACGATAAAGATGATGCCGGTGAGGGTGCCCAGCGTGGCCTCAGCGAAGATGTTGTTCGTAATATCTCTGCGTTGAAGAACGAACCTGAGTGGATGCTGCAGCGACGACTCAAAGCTCTGCAGATTTTTGATCGCAAGCCAATGCCAAGTTTTGGCGCTGACCTGAGCGCGATTGATTTCGACAACATCAAGTACTTCGTGCGGTCGACTGAGAAGCAGGCTGGCAGCTGGGAAGAGCTGCCCGAAGAGATCAAGAATACGTATGAGCGACTCGGCATTCCCGAGGCTGAGCGTCAGCGCTTGGTCGCGGGTGTGGCCGCTCAGTACGAGAGCGAGGTCGTGTATCACCAGATTCGCGAAGACCTCGAAGAGCAGGGCGTGCTCTTTCTCGACACCGACACCGCTCTGAAAGAGCACCCAGAGGTCTTCGAAGAGTACTTCGGCACCGTGATTCCTTCGGGCGACAACAAGTTTGCCGCCCTTAACACCGCGGTGTGGTCGGGCGGTTCATTCGTCTACGTTCCCAAGGGCGTGCATGTCGAGATTCCCCTGCAGGCATACTTCCGCATCAACACCGAAAACATGGGGCAGTTCGAACGCACCCTGATTATCGCTGATGAGGACAGCTACGTGCACTACATCGAGGGCTGCACCGCCCCGATCTACAAGTCTGACTCGCTGCACTCTGCCGTGGTTGAGATCATCGTGAAGAAGAACGCCCGTGTGCGGTACACGACCATTCAGAACTGGTCGAACAACGTATACAACCTTGTGACCAAGCGCGCCGTTGCTGAGGCGGGCGCCACCATGGAGTGGGTCGATGGCAACATCGGTTCGAAGGTCACCATGAAGTACCCGTCGGTCTATCTGACCGGCGAGCATGCCACCGGCGAAACACTGTCAGTTGCGTTCGCAGGCCCCGGCCAGCACCAGGACGCCGGCGCGAAGATGATTCACCTCGCGCCCCACACCAAGTCGTCGATTCTTTCGAAGTCGATCGCTCGGGGTGGTGGCCGCACGGGCTACCGCGGTGAAGTGCGTGTTGACGCGGGTGCCCATCACGCAGCGAACTCGGTCGTGTGCGACGCGTTGCTGGTCGACACGATTTCGCGCAGCGATACGTACCCGGCGATTGATATTCGTACCGACGACGCAGTGCTGGCCCACGAGGCCACGGTGACGCGCGTCAGCGAAGAGCAGTTGTTCTACTTGATGAGCCGCGGGCTCGCAGAAGAAGAAGCGATGGCCATGATCGTACGCGGCTTCATCGAGCCAATTGCTCGCGAGTTGCCGATGGAATACGCGCTCGAATTGAACAAGCTCATCGAGATGAGCATGGAAGGATCAGTCGGTTAAGTATGTCCACCCTTCAAACAGAACAACACGGTTTCAGGGAACACACCGACGGTAATTGGGACACTCGTGTGCCCGTGCAGACCCGCTCGGGGCGCCCTCGTTCAACAAACGTCGCAGATTTTCCCGAGGTCACCGGTCGCGAAGTGAACTGGAAGTTCACGCCGGTCACCGAGCTCAGCACGCTGCTGTCTGGCGAACTGCAGGGCGGCGAGCAGCCGGTGTCGGTGAGCGACGCAGCGGGTGTTACCGTTCGCTACGTGCCAATGGATTCAGAGGTGGTCGGGCGCGCCGGCATTCCCGAAGACCGTGCTGCGGCGAATGCCTGGGGCCAGGCACAGGTTGCACAGCATATTCTGCTCACCAGCACCGAACGCCAGACGGTGATTGTTGATCGCTCAGCGTTCACTCAGCAGGCGACTGCTGCGCACACCGTCATTGAGGCGGCCGCGCAGTCCGACTCGCTCGTCATCATCGAGAACTCGGGCGCTGCTCACCTCAATGAGACCGTCGAAATCGTTGTGGGCGAGGGCGCGAACCTGCGGGTCGTGTCTGTGCAGCAGTGGAATGAAGATGCTATTCATGTGGCGAGCCACAACGCAACGGTCGGCCGTGATGCGAACTTCCAACACATTGTGGTTTCGCTTGGCGGCAAGATCGTGCGCGTGAACCCTTCGATTCATCTCGATGGTCAGGGTGCGAACGGCGAGAGTTACGGTGCATATTTTGCCGACGCCGGTCAGCACCTCGAACACCAGGTCTACATGGATCACAATGCGCCGAACTCCCGCAGCCGTGTCGCGTACAAGGGCGCCCTGCAGGGTGACGGTGCTCGCGCGGTGTGGATCGGCGATGTGCTGATCCGACGTGTGGCTTCGGGCACTGACAGCTACGAAGAGAATCGCAACCTCACGCTCACCGAGGGCACCCGCGCAGACTCGATTCCGAACCTCGAGATCGAAACCGGTGACATTGCGGGCGCTGGCCATGCGTCGACGACCGGGCGGTTTGATGAAGAGCACATCTTCTACCTGCAAAGCCGCGGCATCTCTGAAGACGAGGCACGCAAGCTGGTCGTGCGTGGATTCTTGCTCGATGTGATTCAGCGAATCGGCAACGAGCAGATCGAAGATCGCCTGCAGCAGGCCATTGACGCTGAGCTCGAACAGAGCGTACTTGCCTAATGGCTCGCACGAAAGCTGTTGAACTGAGCGCACTGCTGCAAGACCAGGCGGTGCGAGTGGTGATCGATAACGTTCCGATTGCCATCGTGCTCGATGGTGAAGGTGTCGTGCACGCAATCGGTGACACTTGCACCCACGGGCAGATCAGCCTCGCTGAGGGGTTCGTTGAGAACGGTGAGATTGAATGTTGGGCGCACGGTTCGGCGTTTTCTCTCACCACCGGAAAACCCCGCAATTTGCCGGCATTCGAGCCGGTACCAGTTTTCGTCGTCGAAATAGAGGGTGACGACGTATACATTGACCCGACAGTTACGAAAGAGATTTCATAAATGACTTCTGTACTTGAGATCAAAGACCTACACGTCAGCGTCGAAACTGACCAGGGCGCAAAGCCCATTTTGAAGGGTGTGAACCTCACTATTCGTCAGGGTGAGACCCACGCGATCATGGGCCCTAACGGCTCAGGCAAGTCGACGCTCGCCTACGCAATCGCTGGCCACCCGCGTTACGAGGTCACGAGCGGACAGATCTTGCTGGACGGCGAAGATGTGACCGAGATGGGCGTCGACGAACGTGCCCAGGCCGGCCTCTTTTTGGCGATGCAGTACCCGGTTGAGATTCCCGGTGTCACGAATGCAAACTTCTTGCGCACTGCGAAGACCTCAATTGACGGCGAAGCACCCGCGATTCGCACCTGGATGAAAGACGTGCGCGAGGCCATGGACGCGCTGCGCATGGACAAGTCGTTCGCAGAGCGCAACGTGAACGAAGGTTTCTCGGGCGGCGAAAAGAAGCGCAACGAAATCTTGCAGCTTGAACTGCTGAAGCCCCGCTTCGCCGTGCTCGATGAGACCGACTCGGGTCTTGACGTTGATGCGCTGAAGGTCGTGTCTGACGGGGTGAACCGTGCGCGTGAGAACACCGGTGTTGGCGTCATGCTGATCACCCACTACACGCGCATTCTGCGCTACATCAAGCCCGACTTTGTGCACGTGTTCGTTGACGGTCGCATCGCCGAGCAGGGCGGCCCCGAACTTGCTGATCGTCTCGAAGAAGAAGGCTACGATCGCTTTCTGACTGAGTCCTCGAACGCGTAAGCTGAGAACTATGAACGAGACAACCAGCGTCGCGACCATCGACCCCGAGTTTCGAGAGCAGGCGCTCGATGCGCTGAAGAACGTGAGTGACCCCGAGCTCGGAGTCAACATTGTCGATCTCGGTCTCATCTACGATCTCGCGTTTGACGAAGAGCACGATGCGCTTGTGATCTCGATGACACTCACGAGCGCTGGCTGCCCACTCACCGATGTGATTGAGAACGATATTGCCGAGTCGCTCGACGGCCTCGTGCGTGCGTTTCGCATCAACTGGGTGTGGATGCCGCCGTGGACGCCAGAACGAATCACCGATGATGGCCGCGACATGATGCGGGCCCTCGGTTTTTCGATCTGAGTAAATGAACTGACTGCTGGGCGGCTCAGCCGCCGAGAGCCCGGAACCAAGGGTTCCGGGCTCTTCTTATGTGTGTGAGAGGAAAAGCGTGTGATCACGGTTGAAGACCTCGCTATTAATGTCGGCGCCCGCCGTTTGATGGGTGGCGTCAGCTTTCGGGTAAACCCGGGCGACAAAGTCGGGCTGGTTGGCCGCAACGGCGCCGGTAAGACGACGCTCACGCGAACGCTGTCGGGGGAGGTACAGCCCGCAGAGGGCAAGATCTCTGTCAGTGGTGAGCTTGGTTTTCTGCCGCAGGATCCTCGTACCGGCGACCCAAACCAGCTGGCACGGCACCGCATTCTCGACGCGCGTGGTCTCGGCACGCTGACGCAGCAACTCACGCAGGCCTCTGAAGCAATGGCGAGCGATGACCCCGCTGTCGCCGAGAAAGCAATGAGGCGCTTCGGCAATTTGACCGACCGTTTTCAGGCGCTCGGTGGCTATGCGGCAGAGGCAGAGGCCGCTTCGATCTCGCACAACCTCGGGCTGCCTGACCGCGTGCTCGACCAGCCGTTAGGAACCCTGTCGGGTGGGCAGCGTCGCCGCATCGAACTCGCCCGCATTTTGTTCAGCGACGCCGATACGATGATTCTTGACGAGCCCACGAACCACCTCGACGCAGACAGCGTCGTGTGGTTGCGCGAGTTCTTGAAGAGCTATCGCGGCGGCGTCATCATCATCAGTCACGACGTCGAGCTTGTTGGTGAAACTGTCAACCGCGTCTTTTATCTAGACGCGAACCGTCAGGTGATCGACGTCTACAACATGGGCTGGAAGCTCTATCTCAGGCAGCGTGCCGCCGACGAAGAACGCCGCCGCAAAGAACGAGCGAATATCGAGAAGAAGGCTTCGGCGCTCAAAGATCAGGCTGCGAAGTTCGGCGCGAAGGCAACCAAGGCGGCAGCGGCCCATCAGATGGTGGCGCGTGCTGAGAAGATGCTTGCCGGGCTCGAAGACGAACGTCAGGTCGATCGGGTGGCAAAGCTGCGGTTTCCTGAGCCGTCACCGTGCGGCAAGACCCCGCTTATGGCGAACGGGCTCTCAAAGTCGTACGGTTCGCTCGAGATTTTCGCCGGCGTCGACCTCGCGATCGATCGTGGCTCGAAGGTCGTGGTGCTCGGTCTCAATGGCGCCGGCAAGACGACGCTGCTGCGGCTGCTCGCTGGTGTGGACGAACCCGACATGGGCGAGATTGTTGCCGGTCATGGCCTGAAAGTTGGCTATTACGCCCAAGAGCACGAGACCCTCGATGTGAAGGCGAGCGTGCTGCAAAACATGGTGTCGGTCTCGCGACACCTGACTGAGACTGAGGCCCGCAAGGTGCTCGGTTCGTTTCTGTTCAGCGGAGACGACGTGCACAAGCCAGCCGGTGTGCTGTCAGGCGGCGAGAAGACCCGTCTGGCGCTTGCGATGCTGGTGGTGTCGAGCGCGAATGTGCTGTTGCGCGATGAGCCCACAAACAACCTTGACCCGGCGAGCCGTGCCGAGATTCTCGATGCGCTCGCGAACTTCACGGGTGCCGTGGTGCTGGTGTCGCACGACCCGGGTGCGGTTGAGGCGCTCAACCCTGAGCGGGTGCTGATCATGCCCGATGGCACTGAAGATCATTGGTCGAAGGAGTACCTCGAACTGATAGAGCTGGCGTAGCCTCGCGGTGCCGCGGTGATGCGCTGCCCTGATCTGCTGGTGGCTGCCTGGCTCGCACACGGCACTCGCGGAGTGCTACAGATCTGCGGGAGCCTCGGCGTCGAGAGATGCTTCGGTTTCTAGAGATGTCTCGCCCTCGAGAGGTGTCTCGGCTTCACGGAGCAGAGGATCAAGCCTCGTGATGATGAAGGCGGCTCCGTCTTGCTGCATTCCGTTCGTATAGTACGAGACGTGCCCCTCTTCATCGAGATGAGTGCTGCTTTGGCAGATGAAGTCTCGGGCGACACAGAAGTCTCGTAGGCGTTCAGAGAAGCGATCGAGCGCCCCGTCTGCTCGCGGCAAGATTCCGTCCCGCTGTTCGTCGTAGTCGCCGTAATTGTGTGGTTCGGCACCCGAGAATCGGGGGTCACCGTAGAACACAATGGCGATCACCCGGTCGGCTGCTTCTTCGCTCAGCTCGCCAGCTTGGTGACCAACGAGCCGCGTGGCTGGCTCTGCCAGCGCGTCGCCGATGACGAGCGCGCCCTGCGAATACCCCAAGAGCACGAACTTCTGCTCGGCGCAGGTCTCGGTCTGCACGCGCAGCGTGTCGAGCAGCATGCGCACGCCCTGGGTGCCTCCGAGGTTCACGTCTGCGTCGGCGGGGTAGTCGAGATCGAGTGTCGTGACTTGGCCTGGTCTGGCTTTCACGAGTTCTCGCACGATGGGCGAAAGCAGCTGGTTTTTCTTCTTCGGTTCAGCGGTGCCGCGCGCCGTAATCACCAGGTATGGCGTGCACTCGAGCGGCTCTACGATTGGGGTGGGGAAGAGTTCGACGTTGTATTCGTCGAGGGCCGACGACTCGTCTATCTCGGGTGCCTCGGTGACCGAGGTGAGCGTGTCGATCGTCTCTTCTGGGTCGGGCACTTGGGCACACGAGCTGAGCGTGAGTGCAATGGTTGGTGCGAGGATCGCGGTAAGCACCCGCGCACGTGCCTGTTTCGCGCCGCGAATTCTCTGCACGCTATGTCTTTTGAGCGACCACTGCATTCGCACCAGTTTAGTGGCTCGGGTCTGTGAGATGCTGCGACTTGCGCACAGCGTGACGGGAACTGGTGCAGAATGACGGGGGTCTATTGCCCAGCAGCGGCGGCCTCCTGCAGCACGGCGGCCGCTTCTGCGAGACTGCACGGCCGGGGCTTGTGCCACCCCCAAGAGGTCACCTCAGTCGAGAAGGCGGGGCTCGCGCAAACGAACACGTTTGAAGAATAGCCCGGCTCGTATCCCACGTAGAAATTTGGAACGGGTGCGCGGTAAAAGACGACGTCTTCGGCGAGCACGAGCGTCTCATTACTCCCGTCGATCAGATCGGCGACAATACGCCCCTCATATCTGCGTTGCGTATCTACGGTGTCATCGCGGGTGAGTTTAAGTACGCTGACTTCGCCAGGAGCAAGATTGAGGGTGACGGGGGAGCCTTCTGGCTGCACACCATCACCAGAGACACCTAGCGCCTCACCATACAACGCTTCATCGCCTGTGACGCCGATCAAAAGGGGCTGGCCCCATGGCGCGTCACCTCTGCCTGGTGCAGGGCATTGAAAGCTCACAAAAGCTACCGACTCGACCTCTTCGCCCTCAAACCTGATGTTGCCAATCGGCATCGAGGCGCCTGTGGTCGAGCTGTTATGTAGTGTCAGGCTGAGCCCGGCGCCCGGGTCATGGCTCATGCCGATCCGTCCACCGTGCTGCTCAAGCCACGCGAACTGCGCCTCACTGCAGGTGCCGTAGGTGCCGTACGCGTCGACTGGAGCATCTAGCGGAAAGGTCTCAATCGGTGCATCTGCCCGCACAAACCAGTCGGTATTGCCGAAGGTCGGTGAGTCCACCTCACCAATCACCTGCATGCTGATTTCGCTGGCAGACTCTTCGCTCGGAGGCTCCAAGCGAATCGTGTCTGCAGAACTCTCAGTTTCAGACAGGTTCGCGAGAAACGGAATAGCCACGCTTGCCACAGCAATAGCGGGAAGAATAATTGCGAGCGCAACACCAAGTGCCTTCTTCGACCGCTTCGGTGTGGTGGCGGGGGCCGGCTGCGGTGAGCCGGACGCTTCGGCTGGTATAGCCTGCTGAGATTGAGCCAGCACCCACTCGCGCAACTCCGGATAACAGTTCGGATGGCTGGCGATCTGCAGGCCAAATTCGGGGTGTGCACTGGCTAACTGATGTAGCCGCTCGGCGCTCGTGTGCGGGTCTGCCAGCTCGGCGGCAATCTGTTCGTGGGTCATCGTGCGGCCGCCTGCCACTCGTGCCCCAGCTCGTCGACCGTGCATGGCAGCAGCGTGCCAGACTCGACGCGATTACAGACGAGTCCCTCGTTCGTTGTGAAGAGAAACATTTCACCTCCGAAAAGCAACGCGGGCATCTCAAATTCGCTGCCGGCAATCTCAACGGTGCGGGCCTCGTCACGACTCAACACCGTGACCTGCATTGCACCAACAACCGGGTTGCGGCTAAACAGGTCGATCGGCACTTTGCCGCTCTCACCGGGAGCCAGATTGAACGCTACAGGTATCTCTGGCGATGAGTTCGGTGCGGCGCCGGCCTCGACCCGCACATGCACGGCCTCGGCGCTCGGATCATCGGCTGGCAGTTTCGCGTAGTACGCCGATTGGGGCAGCACGCCGCTGGGCGCGCATACGAGGCGCACCCTGATTGCTCCGCGATCCTCGTCACCCTGTGTCGTCGAACGGAACTCTGTCAACGCGAGCATCGCCCCTTCGCGCGCGCTGTTGCGCAGGTTGAGCATGAAACTGCGCTGTATCGGCTCAGCGTGGGTGCCCAGCCACTCGAGCTGCTCGGGTCCGCAGCCGACACCGCCAAGCGGAAACTCAGCATCGAGCGCTTCAATCGGAATCGCCCACTCAGTGGTGTCGCTGGCTACCGGTTCAGCTGCGATCTCGAGATGTGAGAAGTTGGTCGCGTCGCGCGTGAGAATCGGAACGATACTGATCACGCCCGTCACTGCTCCGACAAATGCGAGGGTGCCCGACAGAATAACCTTCGTGCGAGTCCAGAACTTGCCCTTGTCTTTGGGCGGTTTCGGGGGAGGGGCCGAGTCGGCAACCGTTTGCGTCGGATCGAGCACCACACCTCCAACTCGATGCTTGCACTGCTCGCTGCAAACCGTTCTGAACAGAGTGTACAAAATCTACCACAGTGCAGCAGCACGCAGTCGACTGTTCTGCGCCAGGTCAGCTATCTAAGAGCGCGTCTTCTTCGTCTGCGTCGGTTGGCCCACGGCGCTTCTTGCGCGCTTCGCGACGTTGCTCGTCACGCACCACCGACTCGTGTTCAGCGTTCAGGCCCCGGTACTCTTGCCGTGCCGCATACCCAACGCCGACTGCCGCAATGATGATGAAGACGTACCACTGCAGTGCGTATGACAGGTGGGGGCCCTCGTCACGTTCTGGTCGAGCCGCGAGCGCACCGGTAGCGCCCGCGGGCTCTTCTGAGATGAGCTGTCCGTACGATGCGCTGTAGATCTGAGCCTGCTCGTCGTCGAGCGCTGCGAGTTCTGTTGGGTGCACACTCGCAACGAATCTGCCCGCCGAGGTGCGGCCAGCAATCTGTGGTTCAGCGGCGCGCAAGCGCGCAGTCACCGTGGTCTGCCCGGTAGGGGGTTTGGGCAGGTCTGCAGGCACTTCATCGGTGCCTGACACTGCAACCCAGCCGCGATCGATATAGAAGACGGTGCCGGCATCGGTCAAGAACGCGTGAATGAGGTTTGAACCGACCCCGCCCGGGCCCGGGCGGTTGCGTGCAAGAAACGTCTCACCGGTGTAGTGGCCGTGCAGCACGACGGGTTGCCATTTCAACGTGTCTTCATCGAATTGCGTGGGGTCGGCGATGGCTTCGGCCAATGGCACCGCGACTGCGTCGTAGTTGGCATCGATACGCGCGATTTCTGCCTGTGCCTGTGCGCGCCGCTCGAACTGCCAGTTGCCCAACCACACGCAAGCGATCGAGAAGATGATCAGCAACGCGAAATAGCCGAGCCAGCGTCGACTTCGCAAGAAGCTCCAGCCGACGTGCTGCACCAGTTGGGTCATTGTGTGATCAACTCGCTTACAGCAATCACTTCAAACGGATATGATCTGGCTTCGAGAAAGTCGACGAGGTACCCGCGATGAGCCTCGCAGGCGAGCCAGGTTTTGCGGCGTGTTGCGTCGTGAATTTTCGGGTTGCGCCACTGAATTGCCCAGCTTGCCTCGTCGTCACAACCGGCACGTGAGCACGCATGCTGCAGCTGAGGTGCGCTGCCCATCGACCTGATCACTGCTGCTCCGTTGTCTGTGAGCGCCGCTCAGCAGGTTCGTCAACCACGATCACGGTGGGCCTGGGCACGGACGATTCAGGCGCCGCGGTGTGCGAGGTCGAGGTCAGTTGCAGGGGAGTGGGCGCACTGGGGGCACGGCCGCCCACGTGCGACACCTGGTTGGCTATCAACACCGCGAGGTAGGGCAAGACCACCGCACCGATGCCGACGAGAATCAGCCAATAGCCGCGAGCCCAGATGAGCGACACGATGCAGACGACGCGCAGCGACATGGCAAGAAAGTACATGCGCATTCGGTGCGCGCGATCGTCTGCGGGGTTTACCCCGACAGAAGTCACGTCAAACTGCTGTGTCACTTCACCAACTTTACTCCTGTCTGCTGCTACTAGGCTGGGCGAGAGCATCACGAAAGGATCGCCATGACCACACCTCGCACCGTTCTCATCACTGGCGGCAATCGCGGCATCGGCTATGCCATCGCCGAGCGAATGATTGCCGAGGGTCATCGGGTGGCCGTCACCGCTCGTTCGGGCGAAGGCCCTTCGGGGGCCTTGACGGTGCGGGCTGACATGGGCGATGCTGCATCGATCGATGCAGCGTTCACCGAGGTCGAAAATGCCCTTGGTGCGGTCGAGGTGATTGTT
>JAAZHL010000062.1 GCA_012510755.1 Leucobacter sp. | reverse complement strand
CGATCAAGATGCTCATGCCATTCTTTCGGGGCTCCCCCGCAAGCACCACCTCTCCATTCAAGCACTCGAGCCAGTACACACACGCGCTCATTCGGGTGGTTTGTTACCCAAGCAGGGTGAAAAGTTACGCAATCTCTAGGCAAATGTGAGCGCTCGTTGCATGATGTGCGCAGCATCAAGATAGGGGGTGATATTGAGCAGCCTTGGGGTGAAAAAGGCTCGAGAATCGCCCCTGATACAAGACGCTGGTAGAGGCTCAAAGTGGTCGCTTGTGCGTATCACGACAGGCACCTGTCAGAAGCCAGCTTGGTTTTTGGTGAAGAAGCTTTACAGCGAGGGGAAGAGCAATAGTGTTAAATGTACATTCCTCTGAAGCAGTGCAGCCTCCGGTCAAGCCCCAGGTAGTGGTGTAGCGCGGTGTCCTTCGATTGTGATGGTTAGGCGCTGAGTTGAAGGACGGTGTCGGCGATCACCTCAGTTCCGGTGTCGGAGACGAGGCAGAGCCGGGATCTAGCGAGGATGTCGAGTCCGAGGTAGCGGCGGCCCTCGGCCCATTCGTCGGTCTGCTCAGCAAGAACAGCCCCGACGAGGCGGATGATCGCGTCGCGGTTTGGGAAGATGCCGACGCTGTCGGTGCGGCGACGGATCTCCCGGTTCAGTCTCTCGTTCGGGTTGTTTGACCAGATCTGTTGCCAAAGCCCCTCGGGGAACTGGGTGAAGGCGAGGATGTCGGCTCTGGCTGCGTCGAGGTGCTCATACGCGTCGGGGAGCTTTCCGTCGACATAGTCCAGGAGACGGTCGAACTGCGCGTTCACGGCCGCGGCGTCGGGCTGGTCGTAGACCGAATGGAGCATCGCCTTCACTGCCGGCCACATGCTCTTCGGCGTCACCGACATGAGGTTCGCGGCGTAGTGCGTGCGGCAACGCTGCCAAGACGCGCCGGGCAGGTTCGCGGCGATCGCTTCCACGAGCCCTTGGTGCGCGTCACTGGTGACGAGGCGAACGCCAGTCAGCCCGCGGGCGACGAGATCAGCGAAGAAACTGTTCCAGGCCGCTCCGGTCTCACTGGTCGCGACCCGCAACCCGAGGACCTCCCGCCGCCCGTCAGCGTTGACGCCAGTGGCGACCAGGACGACGGCATTGATCACCCGGCCGCCCTCGCGGACCTTCATCGTCAGCGCGTCAGCGGCGACGAACGTGAACGGACCCGCGTCGCCAAGTGGCCGGTGACGGAACTGTTCGACGTGTTCGTCGAGCTCGGCGGCCATGCGAGAGACTTGCGACTTCGACAACGAGTGAATGCCGAGGGTCTTGACGAGTTTGTCCATCCGGCGGGTGCTCACTCCGGCGAGGTAGCAGTCGGCCACAACGGTGATCAGCGCGGACTCGGCGCGCTTGCGTCGTTCCATGAGCCACTCTGGGAAATAGGTGCCCTGGCGGAGCTTCGGGATCGCAACATCGATGGTGCCGACGCGGGTGTCGAGGTCGCGGTGCCGGTAGCCGTTGCGCTGCGTGACACGGTCGGGGCTGGGTTTGCCCCATTCGGCACCGACGACGGCGTCTGCGTCAGCGGACAGGAGCGCGTTGATCATGGTTTGCAAGAGATCTCGCATCAGATCTGGCGACGCGTCGCCGAGGGCTTCCGTAAGTACGGTCTGAGGGTCGACAATATGTGGAGCGGTCATCGTAGTGATGTCCTTTCGAGGATTCTGTGGAAGGTTGACTCGAAGGACCACACGGTGACCGCGTCCACGTCAATGACGGGTCGGCCACCAGCGCGGCTACACCACTATACGGGGCACTACTGCAGAATTCGTGTGCTGCGAGTCCCCTGAGGTTGAACTCTCGGTGAAGTTGATCGCATTCTTCTTGTAAGTAGCGTAGTAATGGACGTGTGCCCATTGGGGCACGCTGCGTTACGAAAGGATCGCAATGAGCGCTCTCGAAGACATTCAAAAGTACGCACCGAACGCCGACGAGGCAGTCGTCGCTGCCATGGAAAAGACGTATGCGCTGGCATTGACCAACGCCGACGCGCGGCTCGTCGCCTTCAGCGACCCCGAAGAGCTCAAAACCATGCGCGAGAACTTCGTGAAGAAGAAGCTTGGTGTCACAGAGAGCGACGCAGACATTGACGCTGCGATTAAGGCAGTGGGCGAGCAGGTTCCTGGCCGCCACCAGCGCCTCACCGTCTACTATTTGCTCGCCGAGAAGTACGGCAAGCTGGGCGTATTCGGATAACCCGCGGCAACGGGTGGTGACAAACGCGATGCGTTTGCCTTTAACCACCCCGCGGCGGTGGCCGCGGCAACGGGTGGAAACAAACGCGATGCGTTTGCCTTTAACCACCCGTTGCTAACCGCATGAGGTCGGTGTCGAGATTGATCTCGGTCTCGGCACCACCAGCGCTCCCCAGACTGTGCTGGTAATGACCCCACACCTCACCACGCAGCTGCGCGCGCAGCCCACTCTGCATGAGCAACACCAGCTCGGTGGCGGCGCGATCAATGCGCGACCCAAAACCGCTTTCTTGCCAATCTTCAGGCGAAGCGTACACGGCAGTCGGAGCCGTCAGCGTGCGCAAATACGCGAACACACCACGAAGCTGATCGTCGATCACCAACGAGTGACGGGGGCTGCCGCCAGTGCCGGCCAACACCACCGGGGTACCAATCAGCAGGTCGTTGTCGAGAATCTGAAAGAACTCACTGAAGAGCCCGCTCGGGCCAGCCTTATACACCGGCGTCGAGGCGATCACGCCATCGGCGTCGCGCATCAGATCGAGTGCCTCTTGCAGCTCTGGCGAAATAAAGTTGCTCACCAGCGCCGACGTGATGTCATTCGCCAAACCTCTCAGGTTAACCGTGCGCACTTTCACTTCGTGCCCGTGCTCTGCGGCAACCGAGAACGCCCGATCGGCGATGCGGCCAGCGAGCATTTGGGTCGACGACGGGTCGCTGGTGCCAGCGTTCACAATCACGACGTTGAATGAGCGTGTGTCTTGTTGGTTATGCATGAGATGCCCTATTTCGATGATGGAACATTTGAGATGAGTTT
>JAAZHL010000061.1 GCA_012510755.1 Leucobacter sp. | reverse complement strand
GGTGCCCCGGTTGGTATTCCATAGTGCATTGCTGCGAGGTTATTACTCTGACTCGGCAACCACGCTCAGCAGCAGGTGACCAGAGGCGACCGTCTGACCGACAGGTGCGTCGATCCCCGTCACCACACCCGCATGCGGGGCAGAAATCGCCTGTTCCATTTTCATGGCTTCGAGCACAACGAGATGGTCGCCTGCCTGTACGAGTTGGCCTTCAGTCACGGCCACCTTGATAACGGTTGCCTGCATTGGCGCAGTCACGGAGCCGCTGCTTGACCCCGCAACGCCACCGTTCTTCGCGCGCTTGGGAGCTGGCCCACGGGTCACGTCTTGGTCGCCGAGCGGCATCAGGTTTGCCGGCATCGTGACCTCGACCCGACGCCCATCGACCTCGACCGCGACAGTCTGCCGTTTAGGTTCGCTCGCGATCGATTGCATTTCACCTTCCCAGGGCGAAATATCGTTGTCGAACTCGTTTTCGATCCACAGGGTGTACACGCCAAAGGTGCCGTCAGCTGCCACAAAGGCAGGGTCACGCACAATCTTGCGGTGGAAAGGCAGCACCGTGGGCAGCCCTTGCACTTCGAACTCATCAAGTGCGCGGCGGGCTCGCTGTAGTGCTTCTTCACGGGTTGCGCCGGTGACGATGACCTTGCCGAGCATTGAATCGAAGGCGCCCGAAACTACATCGCCCGACGTGACACCTGTGTCGACCCGTACGCCGGGGCCGCTCGGCGCACGAAACAGGGTGACTGGGCCGGGGGCCGGCAAAAAGCCATTGCCGGGGTCTTCGCCATTGATGCGAAACTCGAATGAGTGGCCGTGGGTGGTGGGGTCATCGTAATCGATGACGCCGCCCTCGGCGATGCGAAACTGTTCGCGAACGAGATCGATGCCGGTAACTTCTTCACTCACCGGGTGCTCGACCTGCAGACGAGTGTTGACCTCGAGGAATGAGATGGTGCCGTCGCGGGCTACCAAGAATTCGCAGGTGCCGGCCCCGACATAGCCGACTGCTTTCAAGATCGCCTTCGAAGCGCGGTATAGCTGCGCGTTCTGCTCATCGCTCAAGAAGGGTGCGGGCGCTTCTTCGACGAGTTTCTGGTGGCGGCGCTGCAGCGAGCAGTCGCGGGTTGAAACGACAACTACGTTGCCATGCTGATCGGCGAGACACTGCGTTTCGACGTGGCGAGGCTTTTCGAGATATTTTTCGACGAAGCATTCTCCACGCCCAAACGCTGCGACTGCTTCGCGCGTGGCCGAGTCAAAGAGTTCAGCGACCTCATCACGGTGGTAGGCAACCTTGAGGCCGCGTCCACCGCCGCCGAATGCGGCTTTGATTGCGATCGGTAGGCCAACTTCGTCAGCGAAGGCAAGCACCTCGTCAGCATTCTGTACCGGGTTGCTGGTGCCTGCCGCGAGCGGGGCTCCAACCTGCTCGGCGACGTGCCGCGCGCTGACCTTGTCGCCAAGCCGCTCGATTGCTTCGGGTCCTGGGCCGATCCAGGTGAGGCCAGCGTCAATGACGGCGCGCGCGAAATCGGCGTTCTCTGCAAGAAACCCATAGCCAGGGTGCACTGCATCGGCGCCTGAGCGTCGGGCGATGGCGAGCAGCTTGTCGATTACCAGATAGGTTTCTGCGCTGGTGGTGCCACCAAGCGCATAGGACTCATCTGCGAGACGCGAGTGTAGGGCGTCTCGATCTTGGTCTGCGTAGACCGCAACTGATGCGATGCCGCTGTCAGCTGCGGCGCGAATAATACGTACGGCGATCTCACCGCGGTTAGCGATGAGCACTTTGCGAATGCGCGACATGAGTTCCAGCATATTCCAGTGAGGTGCCTCGACGTTGGATATACCAAACAAGGCTTCGCGAGTATCGTTGCCGAAATTGACATATTCGAGACGCTGCTGCGTGATTTGAACTGAAGCCTATATGAGCGCGTCGGGGGTGCTAAGTAAGATTTGCAGTAGCTCACCTGAGCACGCGCGTGCGCGGCATCTCGAGAAACGAGGATCATCATGGCTTCTGGCAGCCCCAACATTTCTGATCTGCTGAACAGTGTGCCGATTGGCGACATTGCGTCGAGCTTCGGTGTTGATGAGGCGACTGCAAAGCAGGCAGTCGAGCAAACGTTACCGGGGCTGCTCGGTGGCATGGCGGTTAATGCTTCGAACACTGACGGGGCAGAGAAGCTCACTGCAGCCCTGAAGAAGCACGAGGGTGCACCGGTCGCGACCTTGAAAGGTGTCGACACGAACGACGGTGAGAAGATCGTCAAGCATGTGCTCGGTGACAAACAAGACGCTGTTGCGCAAGCGTTGAGTCAGCAGTCGGGCGGTGGCATTGGTGACCTGATTCCTAAGCTCCTGCCAATTCTGGCGCCAATCGTGATGGGCTATTTGGCGAATAAGATGAGCGGCTCTTCTTCTGCATCATCTTCATCATCGAACGCTGACGGTGGCGGTATTGGCGACCTACTTGGTGGTTTGCTTGGTGGCGGGTCGAGCTCGAACTCGGGCGGCGGTCTTGGCGATCTGCTAGGCGGCCTGCTTGGCGGCGATTCGAAATCTGGTTCAGGCGGTGGGCTTGGCGGGTTGCTGGGTGGGCTGCTGGGCGGCAAGTAACACGTTCTAGACTGATCTGCATGGTGAATGTAGATATTCAAGGCAAGAGGTATGCGCCGACGGCGCCATACCTTGTCGGTCGCGAGAAGGTGCGTGAGTTTGCGCGCGCAGTGCAAAGCCACGCACCCTTGCACCGCGACGTTGAGGCCGCGCGCGCAGCCGGCTTTCGTGATGTGGTGGCGCCGCCCACTTTTGCAATCGTGGTGCAAGACGCCACCTTGCAGCAGCTGCTTGATGACGATGAGGCTGCGGTTGATTTCTCGCGGGTCGTACACGGCGACCAACGATTCAGCTATTCGAGACCAATCGTTGCCGGAGACGAGCTGACCGGCGTGATGACCGTGACAAGTGTCAAGCAGCTAGGCGGCAACAGCATGGTGACCTCGTCGACCGAGATCAGCGATGCCGATGGGGCCCACGTGGTAACCGCAATCTCAACCCTGGTAGTTAGGGGAGAAGAATCATGAGTGCACCTGTGCTTGAGAACCTGCAGGTCGGCGATGTGGTTGCTGAGCGGGTGTATGAATTCACGCGTGACACGCTCGTGCGATATGCGGGTGCTTCGGGTGATTTCAACCCCATTCACTACCGTGATGACATCGCCACGTCTGTCGGGCTGCCCGGGGTGATTGCTCACGGAATGCTCACCATGGGCGCTGCGGCGTCGCCGGTCACTGAATGGCTCGGGGCGGCAGGGGTTGTCGCCGACTATCAGGTGCGCTTCACGAGGCCGATTTCGGTCGATGGTGAGCGCGGCGCGAGCGTCACGGTCACGGCGACTGTCGGCGTGATCGACACCGAGGCGCGCACCGCGCGCATCGACCTGCGGGTCACCTATGCAGACCAAACGGTGTTGGGCAAGAGCCAGCTCGTCGTGACGTTCGCGTGATGTCGAACACAACGCCATCAACGTTCGCCACTCTTACCACGATGCGCGTCGGCGGTGCGCCAGACGAGATTGTGGTGGCACACACCCGCGACGACCTAGTGCAGCACGCGCTCGAATTGTGGGGTGCAGGCGAGCCATGGCTCTTGCTCGGTGGTGGGTCAAACACCGTTATGTCTGACGACGGTTACCCTGGCACCGTGTTGCTCGTACGCAACAATGGCGTCGACCGTGTCATCGACCAGTTGCTCGAGCAAGCCCAAAAAGTGCGCATACGCGTGCAAGCCGGTCAAGACTGGGACAGACTGGTCGAGTTCTGCGTCTCACAGGGGTGGGCGGGCATCGAAGCTCTGTCGGGAATTCCCGGTCTCGCTGGCGCCGCGCCGGTGCAGAACATCGGTGCATATGGCGCAGAACTGTCTGATGCGTTGCACTCGATCGAGTTTCTCGACGCAGAGACCGGCGAAGCGGTGCGGCTCAGCGCCGCCGAGCTTGAGCTCGGCTACCGCACGTCGACGCTGAAGCGTGGCCGCGAGGGTGTGGTGCTGTCGATTGATCTCGTGCTCGACGCAAGTGGCGATGGGCGCTCTGCTCCGGTGCGTTACCAGCAACTCGCGAGTGCGCTCGGGGTAGAGATTGGCGAGCGGGTGCCGCTCACCGAGCTGCGTGCCGCGGTGCTTGGGCTGCGTGCGTCGAAGGGCATGGTGCTCGATGAGGGCGACCACGACACCTGGAGCGCGGGATCCTTTTTTACCAACCCGATCGTAAGCGAACGGTTCGCGCGTGAGCTTCCCGCTGACGCGCCAAGATACCCAGTCGAAGCGGGCGATGAAGCCGCGGCCGTAGTGGTGACGTTTGAGCAGTTGCAGCGAGGTGAGGTGCCCGCGCCGCCGACGCTCGGCGGGGCGACGCAGGCTCGGGTGAAGCTCTCAGCGGCCTGGTTGATCGAGCATGCGGGTGTGACCATAGGCTTTCGCCTGGCCGGTTCTGGTGCCGCCATTTCGTCGAAGCACACGCTTGCGATTACCAACCGCGGTGGCGCGAGTGCTGCCGATGTCGCCCAACTCGCACGGTTCGTGGTACAGCGCGTGCAGCAGGAGTTTGGCATCGTGCTGGTGCCCGAACCAAACCTCTATGGCCTCGAGGTGTAGCGGGTTCGCGACACTTGCGCGCAGGCGGCCGAGCAGGCTCGCTCGCAACTGGTGCTTAGCTCTAGTTTTTGAGCCTTGATTTAGATGTTTTCTACAACAGTGCTCAGGGGTGTCGCGCCGCCGTTTAGTTGATACCCGGCCGTTCACTTGAAGCACGGTCGCAGCCCACCTAGCGTTGGAGCCAGTGAGTATCGATCTGACCCGTCAGGCAAGGAGCAGTCATGAGTAGCACGCCCCGCATCGACAAGACCGTCGTCGCAGACGCGATCTATGGCAAATGGAAGAAAGAACGGCTCGAAGGTCGCAAGCTCGCCGCAGACCCCCGCTTTCAGACCGTGGTCGGCCAGTCGATGGACGAGCATCGGGAGCGTGTGCTTGAGCAGTTGCACCTGCTCGTCGAAGCGAACGCGATTCAGCGGGCGTTTCCGACGAGCCTTGGTGGTGCCGACAACCACGGCGGCAACGTCGCTGGGTTTCAAGAGCTTGTCTTTGCAGACCCGTCGATGCAGATCAAGAGCGGGGTGCAGTGGGGGCTGTTTGGTGCCGCGATTTTGCACCTCGGAACAGAACAACACCATCAGCAGTGGCTGCCCGATGTGATGAGCCTCAAACTGCCTGGCGCTTTCGCGATGACCGAGATCGGTCACGGCAGCGACGTCGCAGCTATCGGCACCACTGCGACCTACGACGCGCAGGCAGAGGAATTCGTGATTCACACTCCGTTCAGGGGGGCGTGGAAGGAATTCCTGGGTAATGCTGCGCTGCACGGGCAAGCGGCGGTCGTATTCGCCCAGCTCATCACCCAAGGCGTGAATCACGGGGTACACGCATTCTTCGTGCCCATTCGCACCCCAGGCGGTCAGATGCTTGACGGCATCGGCAGCGAAGACGATGGAGTCAAAGGCGGCCTCAACGGTATCGACAATGGTCGCCTGCACTTCACGAACGTGCGCATTCCGCGCACCAACCTCTTGAACCGTTACGGCGACGTGGCACCCGATGGCACCTATTCGTCACACATCGAGAGCCCGGGTCGCCGCTTCTTCACCATGATCGGCACCCTCGTGCAGGGGCGTGTGTCGCTCGACGGCGCGGCAGTGAATGCGATGAAGGGTGCGCTCGCGATCGCAATTCGTTATGGCAGCGAGCGTCGCCAGTTTGCTGGGCCCGACGGTCGTGACACCGTGCTGCTTGATTACGGGCAATACCAGCGCCGATTGCTGCCGAGGCTGGCAGAAACCTATGCAATGCAGTTTGCTTCACACAAGCTGCTCGAGACCTTTGACGAAGTGTTCTCGGGCGCCAATGACACCGATGAGAACCGTGAAGACCTCGAGACCCTTTCCGCCGCGCTCAAACCGCTGTCTACCTGGGCGGCGCTCGACACGCTGCAAGAAGCGCGAGAAGCGACAGGTGGCGCAGGGTTCATGGCGAAGAACCGACTGACCGGGTGGCGGCACGACCTCGACATCTATGTCACGTTCGAGGGCGACAACAACGTGTTGCTGCAGTTGGTCGGCAAGCGCTTGCTGACTGAATATGCGGCTCAGTTCAAAGATGGTGATGTGGCTGCCGTCGCCAAGGTCATTGCCGGTCAGATTGGCGAGGGCGCGGCCCGATTCGGCTTGCGCCAGATGGGTCAGAGCATCGCTGATCTTGGGCGAGTATCACGGTCGGTAGACGGGGTGCGTGACCCTGAAACGCAGCAAGAGCTGCTCTCAGACCGAGTCGAGACGATGGTGGCTCAGGTGGCGATGGCGTTGCGTGAGGGCACGAAGGGTGCCTCGAAAGAGGATCGCGCGGCGAAGGGCGCCGAGGCCTTTAGCGCACAGCAGGCTAAGCTCATCGAGGCCGCGCGTGCACATGCCGAGTTGCTGCAGTGGGAGGCGTTCACTGAGGCACTCGAGGACTTCGAGGGTGACACCCTCACGGTAATGACCTGGCTGCGCGATCTGTTCGGGTTGGGGCTCATCGAGAAGCACCTCGAGTGGTATCTCATCAATGGCCGCTTGTCTGGCGCGCGCGCTGAGGCCGTGACTTCGTACATCGATCGTCTCGTCGGCCGCATTCGCGAGCACGCGCTTGACCTCACTGATGCGTTTGAGCTCACGCCCGAACTGCTGCGCGCTGAAATTGCCACCGGTATTGAGGCAGAACGACAGCAAGAAGCACAGGCTTACGTCGACGCGCAGATCGCAGCTGGCACCTGGCCTGTGCACGAGTAGCAGCTGCGCCAAGAAGCGAAAGAGGCCGCGAAGGCGGCAGCGAAAGCTGCTGCGAAGGTTGGGTGAGGTTGGCGCGATACGCTTGCTGTCATGACTGACGTGACTGGTGCAGCTTTGCGTGAACTCTACCCGCCAATCGAGCCGTACGAGCACGGCATGTTGCCGGTGGGCGACGGGCACGAAGTGTATTGGGAGGCGTGCGGCAACCCTGCCGGAAAGCCGGTCGTGTTTCTGCACGGCGGCCCAGGAGGCGGGTGCACCGCCGACCACCGACGGTACTTCGACCCCGCAAAGTACCGCATTGTGCTGTTTGACCAGCGCGGGTGCGGACGCAGCACCCCGCACGCTGGTTCTGCTGACGCCGACCTCAGCACCAACACCACCTGGCATCTAGTCGCTGATATCGAGCGACTGCGCGAGCACCTCGGCATTGCACAATGGCAAGTGTTTGGCGGGTCGTGGGGTTCAACCCTGGCGCTCGCCTATGCGCAGACACACACTGACCGGGTGACCGAGATGGTGCTTCGCGGCATCTTCACGTTGCGCGAGAGCGAGATTCGCTGGTTCTATCAAGAGGGCGCCTCGCACCTGTATCCAGAGGTGTGGCAGCATTACGTCGCTGCAGTCGATGAGGGCGAACGAGACGATCTCGTCGCTGCCTACCATCGGCGTCTCTTCGACCCGAATCCCGAGGTGCACGTGCCCGCGGGCGTGGCATGGACTGTGTGGGAAAACTCAACGATTCGGCTGCTGCCAGACCACGAAGCGATCGCAGCGGCGCGCGCCGACGAAGCTGCCGCGGTCGCGTTTGCGCGCATCGAAAACCACTACTTTTCGAATGCCGGGTGGATGGCCGACGGGCAGCTTATTCGTGATGCAGGCAAACTGGGCCACATTCCAGCGGTCATTGTGCAGGGTCGATACGACGTGTGCACCCCGCCGCGAACTGCCTGGGATCTGCACCGCGCGTGGCCCGACGCCGAGTTTCATATGATCGCCGATGCTGGCCACGCCGCGAGCGAACCCGGCATCGTTGACGCCCTCGTGCGGGCGACCGATCGCTTCGCGTGAGATGCTGCGCGACGGCGCAGGATCCTCGCCCCCCGCAAACTAGGCTAAACGCATGACGAAAATTTTGCGTGCCGACGTAATGCTCACTCCCTCAGGTGAGATCGAAAACGCTGAACTCGAGATTGACGACCAGGGGCGCATCGCCTATGCGGGGCCTGCCCGCGCCGAATCGACGGTCACACACGATCTTGCCGGTCACGCGCTGATGCCTGGCCTCGTGAATGGCCATACGCACAGCGCAATGACACTGCAGCGCGGCGTGAGCGACGATGAAGACTTCATGGCTTGGCTCGAAGCCGTGCAGCGCGTCGAGCAGGGACTCACCCGAGACGACATCGTCACAGGGCTTGAACTTGCCATGCTCGAAATGATCGCCACCGGCACGGTCGCGTTTGCTGACATGTATCACTGGGACGCGGGGTTGCTCGACCTCGTGAAGCGCGCCGGCATGCGGGTGCTCGCGGCCCCGGCGATGTTCACTGCAGACAGCGTCGGCTTCGCAGGGGTGAGCCCGCTCACCGGCGCAGAGACCCTCGACGCCACCGAGGCGATGGCCGAACAGTTCGCCGGCGACGAGCAGATCAAGATTGCCTATGGCCCGCACGCGCCATATACCTGCCCGCCAGAGCTATTGCGCGAGATTGCCGAGCGGTCACAGCGCACCGGCATTCCCATCCACATTCACATTTCTGAGTCGGTGGCTGAAATCGAACAGATGACCGAGCAACACGGTACGACACCGGGTCTGCTGCTCGACACGCTCGACTTTTTCAACGCCACCGTGCATGCCGCGCACTGTGTGCACTTAACTCAAGATGAGATTGAGCTGTTTGCGCGCAAGGGCGCCTCGATCAGCCACAACCCGGTGTCGAACCTCAAGCTTGGCTGCGGCATTGCGGCGCTCCCCGACATGATCGGTGCGGATGTGCGACTGGCGCTCGGCACCGACTCGGTGGCCAGCAACAACTCCCTCGACCTCTTCGAAGAGATCAAGCTAGCGACTGTGCTGCATCGCGGGGTGCGTCACGACGCCACTGCAGTGTCAGCGACACAGGTGCTCGAGATCGCGACTCGCGGTGGGGCGGCCGCTCTCGGCTTCACCGATTCCGGCGCGCTACAGGTCGGCAACCTTGCCGATGTGATCGCCCTCGACCTTGACGTGACCCGAGCAACCCCGCGCGGCTCGTTGAGCTCACACCTCGCCTTCGCTGCGACCGGCCAAGACGTGAGACATGTGTTTATCGGTGGCCGTCACATCTATGCGGACGGCAAACACCTCACTCTCGATGCCGCACACATTCAGCGCAAAGCCCGAGAAGCACGGCAACGTCTGCAATCGAGCCCTGCATAGTTGCCACTCGGCCGGTCACGCAACCGGCCAGTCACGCAACGTTCACATAATCTGTGCGTGTCGCCACACGGTATTCGCACCCTGCGAGCGTAGCGTGTGAGTCATCGGGTACCGCACCCGATCGAGGCGGCCGAAACGCACCTCGAAAGCCAACGGCCGCGTCGCTGAACCGGAATTTCACCGGGCAGAAGGAGTCACCGTGGCCGACACTCAGCACCCCAGCACCGCCGCCGCTTTCATGAGCGGCGACGCACGCGCAGACGCGCGAACTGATGCTTCTGTAAGCGCAGCACCCTCAGCAGCCACTGGCACTCACGAAGCCCTGCCGCAGACCGAGCGCACGTATGTGCTCGATACTTCGGTGTTGCTCAGCGACCCAGGTGCGATCTTTCGCTTCGCAGAACACGCGGTCGTATTGCCGGTCGTCGTGATCACCGAACTCGAGAAGAAGCGTCACGACCCCGAGATCGGCTACTTCGCACGGCGTGCACTGCGGCTGCTCGACGGCTTGCGCGAAAAGCACCTGCGGCTCGACTTTCCGGTGCCCGTCGGCGAGCAGGGCGGCACGCTGCGAGTCGAACTGAACCACACCAGTGTCGAGACACTGCCCAGCGGCATGCGTCTCGGCGACAACGACACCCGCATTCTTGCGGTGGCCCAGAACCTCGCCGCTGAAGGGCTCGACGTATCGGTGGTATCGAAAGACCTGCCCATGCGTGTGAAAGCCGCCGCGCTTGGCCTCGGAGCTGAGGAGTACCGCGCAGAACTGGCAAGCGACGATACCTATAGCGGCATCGCAGAGATCTCGATCGACGAAGAACAGATGTCTCAACTGTGGGACGATGAGCGGCTCAGCGACATCACCGAGGTGACTGAACTGCCGCTCGGCACGGGGCTGATCATCAACTCGGCACGCGGCTCTGCGCTTGGCCGGGTCGACGGCAAAACGTCGTTGCGGCTCGTGCGCGGTGACCGCGAAGTCTTTGGCGTCCACGGGCGCAGCGCAGAACAGCGCCTCGCGATTGATCTGTTGCTTGACCCACAGGTTGGCATCGTGTCGCTCGGTGGGCGGGCCGGCACCGGCAAGTCGGCGCTCGCGCTCGCCGCAGGGCTCGAGGCCGTGCTCGAGCGTCAGCAACATCGCCGGGTGATGGTGTTTCGCCCCCTCTATGCGGTCGGTGGCCAAGAACTCGGCTACCTGCCGGGTGACCAGCAAGAAAAGATGAACCCGTGGGGCCAGGCCGTGTTCGATACGCTCGGCTCGATCGTGTCGCAGAACGTGCTCGACGAGGTTGAAGCTCGCGGCATCGTCGAGGTGCTGCCGCTGACCCACATTCGCGGCCGTTCATTGCATGACGCGTTTGTCATCGTTGACGAGGCCCAGTCACTCGAACGAAACGTGCTGCTCACGATGCTGTCGCGTATCGGTCAGCACTCGAAGGTGGTGCTGACGCACGACGTGGCGCAGCGCGACAACCTGCGAGTTGGCCGACACGACGGCATTGCGGCGGTTATCGAGAAGCTCAAGGGACACCCGCTGTTCGGGCACGTCACGCTGACCCGCAGTGAGCGCAGCGAGATTGCGGCGCTGGTGACGAGTTTGCTTGAGGAGTGATATCTGCGTTCGTTTCGTGAATATCGAGCAGCGCAGAGGGGTGCGTACGCAGGCTGACGGGTGAGGGCGAGAAACCCTAAGCTGGTCACGTGAGTGAGCACAGGGCGAAAACGATCGAAGAGTTGCTGCCGAGCGAAATGCTCGAGCAGTTTCGCGCGCGGGCGGCAGGCTATGACGCTGAGAATGTCTTTTTTGACGAGGATCTCGCCGCGCTGAAAGCCACCGGCTATTTGGCCGCAGTCGTGCCCGAGGGGCTCGGCGGCAGCGGGCTGAGCCTCGAAGAGTTGGTGATCGCGCAGCGGCGGCTTGCCGCGCATGCCCCGGCCACTGCCCTGGGCGTGAACATGCACCTGGTGTGGGTGCAGGTCGCACGGTTCTTACACGACCGCGCGAGCGGGGCCGGGGGAGCCGGTGGCAACCTCAACTGGGTGCTGCGCGAGGCGGTGCAGGGCGAGGTGTTTGCGTTCGGCATCTCAGAGGCCGGGAATGATGCGGTGTTGATGGATGCGCGATCCTCGGCGACACCTCATTCAGACGGCGGGTACGAGGTGACCGGTACCAAGATCTTCACCACTCTTTCACCGGTGTGGACTCGGCTCGGAGTGCACGCGCGCTGCGAGGTGCCTGGTCTTGACCCACAGCTTGTGTTCGGTTTCGTGCGGCGCGACCGGGCTGACAACGCGAACCTGATCTCTGGCAGCATCAGCCACCCGGGCACATGGAACCCGCTCGGTATGCGTGCTACGCAGAGCTACACGACACAGCTGAGCGGCGTGCGAATATCCGAGGCCGACATTGCTGCGACGATCACGCCGTTCGACGGGAGCGACCCCCTGATTCTCGCAATCTTCTCATCGTTCTCAATTTTGACGGCCGCCGTGTACGCAGGCATCGCAGACCGCGCGCTCGAACTCGCGACTGATGCCGCTAATCGTGTGGTGCCCCAGCTTGGCGGGCCAGACGCGCCGAGGCTCGAAGACCCCGACACAGCGGCCAAACTGAGCGACGCGGTGCTCGCGCACCGGCGCAGCCTGGACGTACTCACGCTGCTCGCGCGCGATGTCGACGAGCGGCGTTCACGTGATGATTGGTTCTTGGCGCTTGCAGCTGCCCGCAACCAGGTGACCGACGAAGCTCGCGCCGCCGTTGATCTGGCTATGCGGCTCGTGGGCGCCCGCGGGTTTCAAGCCGACAGTGAGCTCGCACGGCTCTACCGTGACGTGCTCGCGGGGCTCTTTCACCCCTCGTCATCGCGGGCGCTCTCCTCAACCGTACGCGGCGGTTTGGTGGGCAAAGCGAAGGGGCCAGGATCGCATTGACCCCGGCCCCCGTGCCCTTTTACGGGCAGCTTAGCGTTTAGCTGTTCGCACGCTGTTCGCTTGTAGCCTTGCGGCGAGCGAGTAGCACGACCGCGCCGAGCAGCATCAGACCTGCACCTGCAATCACGAACGGTGTGACGTCAGCCCCACCTGTGTTCGAGAGAGCATCGCCGGTGTTGGCCGACCCGGTGCCGGCGTTGCCGGAACCGCTCGCGTTGCCTGCGCCACCGGTTCCGCCGGTACCGTTGTCTGCCATCGGCAGCACGGTAATCGGGGTCGACAGCGTGTTGCCGTTAGGCAGCACGACGACGAGCGAGTGCGGGGTGTTCGGCGTCGTCGAAGCAGGAATCACGAAGCTCTGCGAGAACGTACCGTCTGCCCCAACCACTGCCGAGCCAAGCGACACGGGATCGGAGTGCAACTCGACGAGCAGCTCACTGTCTGGGGTCAAGCCGCTGCCCGAGAGCTGCACCGGCTCGCCTGCGCGCACCGACCCGTTCTCGACGGTCAACGCTGGGCCCGCAGGTGTTTCGACACCGGCTTCTGTGACCCACTTCTCGCCGGTCGCGTACTTGGTGACGGTGAACTCGTCGAACACCTCGCCAACCGCAGGCACAGCCTTCGAGACATATGTCGGGCGCTCGCCCTCTGCCTCAGGGTCGACGACCCAGCTGGCAGCGTTACCGGTCTTTTCTGCAACATACGACCGGTAAACGAGCTGGTCTTCGCTGACGTCGATCACCTGGTAGGTGGTGACGTGCTGACCGCGGATGACCTGCGTGGCGCCGTTGTTGGTCCACACGTTACGTGCTTCTGTCTCGAGGTTGTAGTGCTTCGCGCCCGAGTTTGACACCGCGTAGACAGGGCCGGTGTAGAGGCCGATGGTTTCGGTGGTGTCACTGTTGTTGTAGCCGCGAGCGTAGGTGTGGTCGTGGCCCATCAGCACGAGGTCAATGTTGTTCTCTTCAAATACCGGCACCCAGTGCTCGCGCAGTACGGGTTCGTTGCGGCCCGACGAGGTCGAGTAGACCGGCTGGTGGAAGGTGACAACGTTCCACTTCGAGGGGCTGTTCTTGAGCACGTAGTCGAGCCATGCGGCCTGGTACTGAGTCCAGAGTGCGGCCACCTTGGAGCTTGGGCACTCGTCACCCGAGCAGGCAGGCAGCACGTCGGGGCGCAAGAAGGTGGTGTCGCGCGTTGCGTTCAGGGTGATGAAGCGCACATTCTGGTAGTCGGCGTAGTAGACCGTCTCGGCAGCGAAGTCAGCCCAGTGCTCGAAGTATGCCCGGTACTGCTGGGCTACATCGCTGTCGCCGACGGCGAGTGCGGCGAGTTCGCCGATGCTTTCGGTGTCTGGCTGATTGAGCGGGTACTCGAAGTGTGCCTTCCACGCGACCATCAGCTTGTCACCCGAGTACTCGTGGTTGCCGGGTGCGGCGAAGACGGTGGTGGTGGTGGCTGAGTGTTCCATGCCCTTGAACCAGTTCTGCCACTGGGTGTCGTTGCTTGCGGTAGCGATCAGGTCACCCGCGTGCACCGAGCCGATCGACCGGGTTGCCGTGGCTTCAGCCTGTGCGACGACCAACGGCCAGGTGGTGTCAAGACCGATCTGTGCATCGCCGTAGTACACGAACTGGAAATTGGTTGCGTTCGGGTCTTCAGTCGTGAACTCGAACCACTCGCTGAAACTGTCGGGAAGTCCGACACGGTAACGGTAAGCGGTCGCAGGGGTGAGCCCGTCAACAGTAACAGAGAAGTGTTGCAGCCCGTTGTTGTTCACAATGCCGACGGGGTTCGCGTCGATGACGCGGGTCTCGCCACCTGCAGCCAGACCGATTTCGACCTGCCCAATTTCGTGTGAGGAGTGACCAGCCATGAACGAGAACGCCTGCGAGGTGGCGGGTGTCTCGGTCGGGGTCAAGATCACGCGCGTGGGTGCGGCGACGACGGTGCCGCTTTCGGTCTCGGGAATGAGCTTGAACTCGGTCATATCGAAGTACGCATCTGACGATGATGCGCGATCTTGATACAGGGCGACTGCGATGGTGTTGGTGCCGTCTTGCAGCAAGTCACCGTCGATGTTCATCACGTGAGTCTTCGGATCGCCAGCGCTCACGCCTGCGTACTGCAGATTGTTCGGGTTTGAGTCGTCGACGCGATTGTGGCTTGAATTGGCGCTGTTCGTGTCGACGTCTGCAACCCGCTCACCGTTGACATAGACGCGAAGCGCATCATCGTGAATGACGGTCGAGACGGCCGAGGCGACGCGGTCGGCGGTGCCAGGGGCGAGCTCGAAGGTTGTGCGAAAGAAGTACGTAGGAATCGTGGGTGCCGCGCTACCGTCGATGTAGTGCTCGAGTTTCGTGGTTGGCATGTACGGGCCAACCCGGTCGAGCGCGTTACGCTTCACCCCGAATGCGCTGGGGGCCTGCTTCCATGCCGAGTCGTCAAAGTTAGTGGTAGTCCAGATGGCACGGTTGTCGTCTTCGCCGGCGGGGTCGGTGTTGGTGTCGAGGTACCGCCATGTGGTGCCGGTGCGAATCAGCGATTCGGTGGGTACTTCAATTTCGGCAGCGACGGCAGCGGTCGAGCCAGTCAATGGAGTGGCGAAGCCACTGCCTACGAGGGCTGCGAGCGCAAGCGCTACCAGACCCCGTCTCGCTCGCGGTGCGCGGGCAGAGATCGTCATGTCATTCCTTCGGTTGCATCGTTTGTTAGTTTTGCAAGGCCGCATAGATCGGCCTTGACTATCGAATCGCTGTGAAGTGACCGGTTGATCTCGATGAGGTAACTGCCGAGGAGCGTGGGGGTGGCCGCCAGGTGAACCGGGGGGAGGGGCATGTCTTGGTTCGTCCGTGACAATTCCCTGTGGCGGTAGAGGCAGTGCTGTAGCGTGTGCACAAACACGTATGGCCCGCCTTGGGGGCGAGCCATACGTGTTTGTGTTGCTTAAGGTGGTGCGTTACTTCGCGACGCCCGGGTGGGTCATCGAGAGCAGATCAAGCGCCTTGTCGAGATCAGCCTCGGTGACCTCGCCACGTTCGACGTAACCCAGATCGATCACTGCCTCGCGCACCGTGATGCCTTCGGCCACCGAGTGCTTTGCGATCTTCGCAGCTGCCTCGTAACCGATGAGTCGGTTGAGGGGGGTGACCGTTGAGGGGCTCATGCCCGCGAGGGTAGCCATGCGCTCGATGTTTGCTACCAGACCGTCTACGGTCTTGTCGGCAAAGACCCGCATGACGTTTGAAAGCAGGCGAATCGATTCGAGCAGTGCCGTGCCCATGACCGGAATCATGACGTTGAGCTCGAAGTTGCCGCGCGCGCCGCCCCAGGCGATCGTTGCATCGTTGCCGATGACGCGTGCGCACACCATGAGGGTGGCTTCGGGCACAACAGGGTTCACCTTGCCTGGCATGATCGAGGAGCCGGGCTGCAGGTCAGGAATCTGCAACTCAGCAAACGCAGTGTTGGGGCCCGAGCCCATCCAACGAATGTCTTCGGCGATCTTGGTCAACGAGACCGCAATGGTGCGCAGCGCGCCAGAGGCCTCAACGAGGCCGTCACGGTTCGCCTGTGCCTCAAAGTGGTTGCGCGCCTCGGTAATTGGCAACCCCGTCGATGAGGCGATCTCGGCGATAACCTTTTCAGGGAAGCCGAGCGGCGTGTTGATACCAGTGCCGACCGCAGTGCCACCCTGGGGCACTTCAGCGACGCGTGGCAGTGCGGCGTCGACACGCTCAATGCCGTAGCGAATCTGTGCGGCATACCCGCTGAACACCTGACCGAGGGTGACGGGCGTAGCATCCATCAGGTGGGTGCGGCCCGGCTTGACGGCGTCTTTCCACAGTTCGGCCTTCGTTTCGAGGGCGACCGCGAGGTGCTCGAGCGCAGGCTTCAACTGTTCGATGAGTGCGCCCGTCACTGCAATGTGCACAGAGGTCGGAAACACGTCGTTCGACGACTGTGACGCATTCACGTGGTCGTTCGGGTGCACCGGCTCGCCGCGGTGCTTGGTTGCGAGGGCGGCAAGCACTTCGTTCATGTTCATGTTTGACGAGGTACCTGCACCGGTCTGGTAGGTGTCTACCGGAAACTGGTCGTGGTGGTCGCCACTGATGATCTCGTCGGCCGCCGCAACGATCGAGTCTGCAATCGAGGCTTCGAGAATGCCGAGTTCATTGTTCGCAATGCCGCGGCACGCTTGATGCGTGCAAGCGCAACGATCTGCGCGGGCTCAAGCCCTGAACCCGAGATCGGAAAGTTCTCGACAGCCCGCTGCGTCTGCGCAGCATAGAGTGCGTGTTTCGGTACACGAACTTCGCCCATGGTGTCATGTTCGATGCGGTAATCAGTTTCGGTCACTTTCATCCTTTGTTCGATGGTGAGTGGTTCGGTGTGCAAGAAGAATTTGTGCGAGGATCACGCAGCGCCTGCGGCGTGAGCCTCCAAGGCGATGTCGAGCGGTCCAACGGCACTGACCGGTACGACGCGGCCCGCCGCGAGACGGTATTGGCACCCCACGATGCCGAGGGTGCCCGCGGCGACGGCATTGCTGATAATGCGTGAGCTGCGCAGCAACTCATTCACGGTGTTGTTCAAATGAATGCGGCCCACCGCGTCGGCGTCCAAGCGGCTCGGGTTGACATACGGGGTGTCATGATTGTGTCGCAACCACAGCTGCTGCACCGCGGGAAGAATGGGTGCGAGCGTGTTGCCCACGGCGACTGGCACCTCGGTCGGCTGCGCGGTCATCTGGTCGATTGCCGCAGACACCGCCCCGCATGAATCGTGGGCGAGCACGACGATCAGCGCCGAGCCGAGCTCGACGACCGCGTACTCCATTGACGCCGTGATCGATTCGGCGACCACGTGCCCCATGTTGCGGGCGATGAACAGGTCGCCGAGGCCGCGGTCGAAGATGATCTCGGCGGCTAGCCTCGAGTCACTGCACCCGAACAGCGCGACATCTGGCGCCTGCGTCGAGGTGAGGCTGCTTCGCCGCTCCACATCTTGGTGCGGGTGTGCCGGGCCGCCATCAACGAAACGGGAGTTGCCCGCCGCGAGTTCGTTCCAGGCTTCTTGTGGGCTCACACGAGGTGTGACAGCAGGCATTTATGACCCCTCTGCCTCTGCTGATTCATTCGTTATCGAATCAATCGTCTGGTTCGTAAGATCAAGCGCGATTGCTTGTGCCGCAATATCTGCAGCGAGGGTGCGCAGCACCTCGGGTCGATCAGTGCCATAGACGAGCAGCGTGATGTTGCCCACCTGCGCCTCAAGGCCAAACACCATGTTGCTCTCGTCGGGGCTGCGGCGCGGGTGATCGTATACGGTCCACTCGAGCCCGCCAATGGTCTCTGTGCCGGTTGCTGACTGGTTCTCGAGCTGGCCGGCGATCCACGTGCCATTCACTGCCGCACCATCAGTGGTGAGCGCCTGCGTGAACGCTGCGTACGCCTCATTCTCGGTCGTGTACGTCACAAACCAGTTCAGCACCTCGCTCGCGGCATCGCGTTTGAGTACTGCTTGCTTTGCCAACCAGCTCTCGGGCACGGCGGGGGCAATGAGCGGTACGCCCGCACTCGGTGTATTGAGTTCGGCGGCCTCAGCCACATTCACCGAGTGGTCTTTCCACTGGTCGGTGCCGCGGGGCACGATCAGCACGATCACAAACATCAACCCGACGCTGACTAACAGCGAGAACACCAGGTTATTGACGGTCTTACGCTGTCGATACAGGCGACTGTCATTGGCCTTGCGCGCCGCCGTCTCTGCCGTGGTCTCAGGGCGGCCGAGCTCTGCAACCACCACCGGCTGTTTCGTCTTCTTTGCCATGGAGTTAGACGCCCGCCTCGGCGTCGTTCGACTGTGCCTCGCCCGCTGCGGCACTGCCAGCGCGTGCTGCCTCGAGACGTTTGCGCGCCCCGATCAGCCACTCTTCG
>JAAZHL010000060.1 GCA_012510755.1 Leucobacter sp. | reverse complement strand
CTAGGAGGCCCTATGGAACACACAATTGCTCGAACGCTCGACGAGCTCACCCGACTGCTACCCGAGGGTGCAATCATCACCGATGTCGACCGCATGGAGGCATACCGTCGCGATCGCGCCGAAGACCCGAATGCGGGCGTTCCGCTCGCCGTCGTTCGCGCGACCTCGACGCAAGACGTGCAGGCGGTGGTGCGATACGCAGCAGCCACATCGAGGCCGCTTGTGCCCCGCGGTGCCGGCTCGGGGTTGTCTGGCGGCTCAACTGCCATCGACGGCGGCATTGTCTTGTCACTCGAGCAGATGCGTGAAGTCACGATCACCCCCGTCACCCGCATCGCGATCGCTCAGCCTGGAGCATTCAACGCCGAGGTCAAGGCCGCAGCCGCCGAGCACGGACTCTGGTACCCGCCCGACCCGTCATCGTTCGAGTTCTGCTCGATTGGCGGCAATGTCGCAACAAACGCGGGTGGATTGTGCTGCGTGAAGTACGGAGTCACCACCGACTACGTGCTAGGCATGACGGTCGTGATCGCTGACGGCCGCACCGTCACCCTTGGTGGCCCGCGCATTAAAGACGTCGCCGGCCTGTCGCTGACGAAACTCTTCGTTGGCAGCGAGGGCACGCTCGGCATCATCACCGAGGTGCAGCTGCGTTTGCTGCCGGTGCAACGGCAACCGACCACACTCGTCGCGACCTTTGCCACGCTCAAGAACGCGACCGACACCGTGCTCGCGATCACCCGAACGATGCGTCCGTCGATGCTCGAGTTCATGGACCGCACGTCGATCAACGCGGTCGTAGATATGCTGCGCATGGGGCTCGACCGTGAAGCCGAAGGCATGCTGATTGTGCAGTCTGACGAACCAGCAGAACATGCGCGAGCAGAAATTGCAAGCATCGAAGAGATCTGCAATCAATTCGGTGCGACAGAATGCTACTTTACTGACGACCCCGAAGAGGGTGAAGCGTTCATCGTCGCGCGACGCGAGGCGATTCCTGCGGTAGAGAAAAAGGGGGCCTTGCTGCTTGAAGACGTGGGCGTACCGATTAATCGCCTCGGCGAACTCGTGTCTGGCATCGCACATATCAGCGAGCAGCGCGAAGTCACCATTGCTGTCTTTGCACACGCGGGCGACGGCAACACCCACCCGCTCGTCGTGCTCGATCCCAATGACACCAATCAGCAGTCGCGTGCTCATGTTGCCTACGGCGAAGTCATGGATCTCGCAATTAGCCTGGGCGGAACCATTACCGGCGAACACGGCGTGGGACGACTAAAGCAGCCCTGGCTCGCTGACTACCTCGGTGACGATGTGCTCGAACTCAACCACCGCATCAAACAGGCCCTCGACCCGCAGGGCATTCTTAACCCTGGCTCAATCTTTACGACGACCGCCTCATCAAGGAACAGTTCGTGACGCACCACTTCTCACTCTCAGTCATCAACCTAAAGACAGCAACAAGAGCCATCGAACTTGCAATTGAGATCGGTGAACGACACGGGGTGAAGGTCGCTTCTGCCGTTGTGGACCCAGCACTTGAACTTGTTGCCTACGCGCGTGCTGACGGAATTACTCCGCACAGTGTCGAAACAAGTCAACGCAAAGCTACGACAGCGGCATCGACTCGGCGCCCGAGCGCACTGGTTCCCGAGCACCTTGCAACACCGCTCGAGCACGGTACCGGTGGGCTACTCACGAGCATTCCAGGCGGAGTGCCCATCGTGTTTAATGGAGTTCACATCGGCGGACTCGGAGGCGCTGGCGGCCCTCCACCGGGGGATGCCACCATTGCGCTTGAGGTTCTTGAGGCGCTCGGCGCCGATCCTGTAG
>JAAZHL010000059.1 GCA_012510755.1 Leucobacter sp. | reverse complement strand
TCGCAGGCCACCAGATCGCTGAACCCGAGTTGCAGCAATTGCTCACGGCTGGGCTGCTCGGCACTGATTCGCGCACCGGATCAGCCGAACTGCTACCAGAGGTCACCAATGCGCTCTCAGGCGTCGAACTCACTGCCCCACGCCCTGCCGAGCCCGGTACAACGTCTGACGCTGACACGTCTGGCTGGTACGGGGCTGCCCTCACCTCGGTTCGCCGTGCCGCACACCTGCTTCGACTACTGACCCGCCGCTCTGCGAAGCTTGGCCGCAAAGGCAAGCTTTCAGCAGCGAGCCTTCGCGACCTCGCAGAGGCAGTGCAGTGTGACCCTGAGGCTGCCGAACGTCTCATCACCGTCATGCGCGGCTCGCAGCTGCTCGCTGAAGTGCCTTGGAATGACGGCACTGATCACCTGGTCACTTCACGTCAAGCATCAGCGTGGCTCACGCTCGACTACGCTGACCGCTGGGTAGGGCTCGCGGCCACCGCTGCTGCACACGTCACCGACCGCTTACGCCACAATCTCGCTGGTTATGGCAACAATTTGGGCCTCGTCGTGCGGCATGCTCCCAACGACTTTCCGCTCTTGCCTGCCGCAGAGCTTGAGTCGTTGCAACAAGTTGCCGACACGGTCGAAGACTTGGGGCTCACGGTACATGGCCAGCTGACACCTGCCGGCCTTGCCATGCTCGGTAACGAGGTCTCTGCAGCCAACGCGCTGGCTCACCAAGACATTCCCGGCCCGGTCGAAGGTGTCTATGTACAGCCCGACCTCAGCATCATCGTTCCCGGCCCGCTCTTACCCGCTGACGAAGCCGCACTCAGCGTCGTCACTGACGCTGAACATCTTGGCCCCGCGGCATCACTGCGTGTGAGCGCAACATCGCTCGACCGTGCGGTACGCGCAGGTCTGACTCCGGCCGAGATTCGAGAATTCTTGCAGCGCATCTCTCTCACGGGTGTTCCGCAGCCGCTCGACTATCTGCTTGGTGATCTCGAACGTAAAGCATCTGACACGAATCGAGAACCCTCACCTCATCAGGCGAGTACGCCTACGTTCACGACCACTCACCGCGCACTGCCGCATCACCCAGAAGCACCACACTTCAACGAGGCAGAGAATACTTCCGACCACGCGCACACCAGCTCACGTCTGAACGACGAACTTGCAGCCATGGTCGACCGAGTGTTCACCGCCGCACAAGCAGACGACGATGACGCAGATATGTTGCGTCGTCTCGAACTCGCGATACGTGACAAGATCGCTGTGCAAGTCACCGCGGTCGCCGGGCCTGATGAACGAGTCTTTGAGCTGCTACCGGTGTCATTGAGGGGCGGCAGACTCAGGGCGACTGACCAGGTCGCCGGGGTCGAACGTACACTGCCGGTGAGTGCCATCACCGCCGTTGAGAAGGCTTGATCCTGCGACTCACTGACAGTCACGCAGGATGACGTGCGGGGCAGCACGAAGAACGAGCGACAGCCGAGCGACGAACGAGCGACAGCCGAGCGACGGCAAGCGTTCACGAGGCTGGCGTAAACTAGTTCGTTATGACTCTTGGCCCCCTCATCGTGCAAAGCGACCACACCGTCCTGCTCGAGGTCGCGCACCCCGAAGCCGTAGAGGCACGTCACGCACTCGCCGTGTTCGCCGAGCTTGAGCGCGCCCCCGAGCACATTCACACCTACCGTGTCACAAGGCTCGGCCTCTGGAACGCCCGCGCCGCCGGCCACACCGCCGAAGAGATAGTGGCCACGCTCGATCGCTACGCCAAATTTCCGGTGCCCACGCAGGTTTCGAGCGAAATCACCGAGACTATGCGTCGCTACGGGCGGCTCACCATCGAACGGCAAGACCCGGCTGACCCCCTGACCGCGCTTGTGCTGCGTTCAGACGACGCCTCTATTCTGCGTGAGGTGGCGAGCGCGAAGAAGATCGCGCCACTGCTCGAGCACAAGATCGACGACCACTCCTACGAGGTGCAAGCGTGGGCCCGGGGCGAACTGAAGCAGCAGTTGGTCGCACGTGGCTGGCCGGCCGAAGACCTCGCCGGGTACACCCCGGGTGAACCCTTTGACATCGAGCTGCTGCAAGACGGGTGGCAGTTGCGCGACTACCAGCAGCAGGCGGTCGACGCGTTCGCTGCAGGCGGTTCGGGGGTCGTGGTGCTGCCGTGTGGCGCGGGCAAGACGATCGTGGGCGCGGGTGCGATGGCGGCGGTGGGCGCAAAGACCCTGATCCTCGTCACGAATACTGTCTCTGCACGCCAATGGCGAGACGAGTTGCTGCGCCGCACCACGCTCACCGAAGATGACATCGCCGAGTACTCAGGCCAGGTGAAAGAGGTGGGCCCCGTCACGATCGCGACCTACCAGATTCTCACCAGCAAACGACGCGGCGAATACGCGCACCTCTCGCTGCTCAACGCGCACGACTGGGGGCTCATCGTCTATGACGAGGTGCATCTGTTGCCCGCCCCCGTCTTCAAGCTGACTGCCGAGTTGCAGGCCCGCCGCCGCATCGGGCTCACGGCGACGCTCGTGCGCGAAGACGGTCGCGAGGGCGATGTGTTCAGCCTCATCGGGCCGAAGCGCTACGACGCACCGTGGAAAGATATTGAGGCGCAGGGGTTCATCGCTCCGGCCGCATGCTTCGAGGTGCGGGTCGATTTGCCTGAAAGCGAACGCTACGAATATTCGGTGGCCGAGGATCAAGACCGCTACCGCATCGCCGCGAGCGCGTCATCGAAGCAGCAGATCGCCAGACGCATCGTCGCGAAGCACCCCGGCGAGAGCGTGCTCGTGATCGGCCAATACATCGACCAGCTCGAGTCGTTTGCCGAGGCGCTCGATGCCCCGCTCATCACCGGTCAAACCCCGGTCGACGAGCGCGAAGAGCTCTTTGGGGCGTTTCGACGCGGTGAGGTGAAACTGTTGATCGTTTCGAAGGTCGCCAACTTTTCGGTCGATCTGCCCGATGCCTCGGTCGCCATTCAGATTTCGGGGTCGTTCGGTTCGCGGCAAGAAGAGGCGCAACGTTTGGGGCGTCTGCTGCGCCCCAAATCTGACGGGCTCACGGCGTCGTTTTACACGCTCGTCACCCGCGACACGATCGATCAAGATTTTGCGCAGAATCGGCAGCGGTTCTTGGCTGAACAGGGGTATAGCTACAC
>JAAZHL010000058.1 GCA_012510755.1 Leucobacter sp. | reverse complement strand
CAGTGAAGGCGTGCCGTTTCTGCATTCCTCGGCTTCCGTGGTTATAGAGCGTATTGTCGAGAGTCGACCAGATCGCTACCGGAGCGCGTTTCAGCTCTGCCCGACTGAAGCTAACTACGCCCCCGGCTTCATTAGATCGATGTCTGAGCTTCGGGATACTGGACAGTGGACGCCTCAATCGAACCGACTTGTGATCGCGAGGCAGAACAGCTGGGACTTTGTCGACTTTGGGGTGGAAGAGTCTTTTGAGAAGGCTGCGCAGCAAGGTTGGGAACTCCACGTCGTCGATATTGCGCAGAACGATCGATCAGAACGGTGGCTGGAAGGTGCCGTGCGCACTGCCAGACTCAGACCTGCGGCTGTGATGTTGGGCAGCTTTTTCGTTGACGATCACGAGGCGTTCTTCATCAAGTTGCAGGCGGAGCGCTCGACTGCACTTCGATATGCAATCTATGCGCCATCGATGCCGGGTTTTAGACAGCAGCTTGGCGAATTGAGTGAGGGCATTCTCTGGGCGACAACCACGGGTACATATTCAGATTCGATCGGCCTAGAATTCGCTTCTCGCTTTAAGAAGCGATTCGGGCAGGCGCCCGGCCGTTCACACGCTGGAATTGCCTATGATCGTGTGCACATCCTCGCTGGAGCCTGGATGCAAGTCGAGGATTCGAATGATTTTTCGAGGGTGACCGAACGCCTCGGAGAGACTCGCTATCGTGGAGTGAACGGCTCATATACATTTGGGACGCCTGGGAATGGCACCCTTGCCTACGAAAGCAATTCGAGTGATCCGTCACTCGCGCAGGCGCATACCGTGTTTCAGATCCAAGAAGGCAGAAATGTATTGATTTCACCATCAACCTACGCCGTTGGGACATTCAGACGACCCGTCTGGACTGAATTGAGCACCGAGCGATGAGCGCCTCGGATCAGCCCCTTCGTGTCGGGGACCTTGCTTCGACGGCAAGCCTCGGTGTTGAGGTGCTTGCGGGCTCCAGGGGGCTTGACCGTGAGGTGCTTTGGGCGCACAGCTGTGAAATGCCGAACCCTGAACGATGGATGGGGACCCATGAGATCATCATGACGGTGGGGCTGAGTATTCCCGTTGAGCCGGAAGCCCAGGTCAATCTGATTGCGCGCCTTGATGACGCCGGACTTGCGGGAATGATGATCGGCGATAACGACATTGCGCCCCCCATCACCAAAGAAATGTTGAACGAAGCCTCGCGCAGAAACTTTCCGTTGATGCTGGTTGCTGAACCGATCCCATTTGCTGCGGTTGCCCGGCACGTCGCAGCAGCTACGTCTTCGTCGCAGCTGCTGCAGGTACTTAAGCTTGGCAAGTTATACCAGCTTGCGGCAAATATAGAAGTTGACCCAAGAATCTTGCTCGCAGACATTGCCACACTGTTGAGGGTCGACTTAAGAGTGGAAGATCGAGTCAGTGGAATGGCAATTCTGGAGACCGCCGCACCTCGCTCCCTGGATCCTGAGCGGCAGGAGCGGAAGTACCGGCTGAAGGGCTCCTACGATGTTGAGCTGCAGGTATATGAGTACCCAGGTGAGCCGTTGGATAGCTTCATACTTGTGCACCTGATGCAGATAGTTCAGGTGCATGCGGACAGGGTCATTGCAGCTGCGGACGTGCGCGCTCGTGCAGCCATGCGGACTCTTGCAGCCCTATTCAAAGGGCAACTGCCTGCGGATACTTCAGTATTCGGTGCAAGCGCCGAACTGGAGAAAGGGTTTCACTTTGTGGCTTTCTCTGAAGACATTGGCGAAAAACTGGCGCGAATAGTTGCGCTGATGGAACTTCCTGTGCTCGTGGGAAGTGGGAACGAGAAACAGCAAGCACTCGTCGCTCAATCTGTGCTAAATGAGTTCCGTGAGATAGCCGAGACGCTCGATGCGCACTTCGCGGCTTCGTCTGCTTTTGCTGACTATCGTGACGTCCCAGCTGCTGCGGAAGAAGCAAGCCGGGTACTGGCGGCATCGAAATACAGCGATCGCTCTTGGGCTGAATTTCAAGGCGCCACCATTTCGCTTCTTTCTCGCTCCCACAGCGAGGCGGAAACTATCGTTTTGAACGTGCTGGGCGTGCTCGCTGAGCCCACTCCGGCTGCGGAAAAGCTACGAGAGACGTTGTTTGCGTATTTAAGAAACGATAGGCGCTGGAAAGAAACAGCCAATGAACTCGGCATCCACCGGCAAACCCTCTCGTACCGTCTCGGACGTATTGAGGAAGTAACCAGGCTGAGTATTGCGCGTTCCTCCGACTTATCGGCCTTCTGGATCGCATACCAAGCCTGGGAGATGACAAACTCCGCAAATACGCAACGTGTACCAGTGGTTGGAGCCACCGTCCTGAAGTCATAGAAATAGATAATTAGCACTTAAGAATCAAACTATTGTCCTATCGAATGCGTCTATGTTCTGTAAATAGGCTGAGCCCGACAGAGTTTTTCTTTATACGTAATTTGGACGTGATCATGACGCAGCAGCAGTCTCAGGACGCTAGATTTGTCAACGGCGAAGTTTCCTTCTGGATGCGGAGTATCGGCATTCCCCGCCCTAGGCCAACACTTGCAGGCGACATCAGTGTTGATGTCGCGATCGTAGGCGGCGGTCTGACTGGGCTCTGGAGTGCCTACTATCTGAAGCAAGCGCGACCAGACCTTGAGATCGCGATCCTAGAATCGGAATTTGCCGGTTTCGGGGCTTCGGGGCGCAATGGAGGCTGGATGAGCGCAGAACCAGCCGGGCAGTTTCGTCGGTATGCGAAGTCCGGAGGAGTGGCCGCAGCCCGCGAATTGCAGCGTGAGATGTTCGGAGCCGTTCGCGAGTCAGTAGATGTGGCCCGACAAGAGGGGTTTGACGAAGACTTAGTCCACGACGGCCTGATTCACGTTGCAACGAACTCTGCCCAGCTATTCCGGGCTCAGCATCATGTTGGTGAGTTGCGAGAGCAAGGCTGGGGTGCCGACGATGTTTTTGAGCTGACTCCAGCGGAACTCGCGCAGCGTGTGAATGTCGCAGGGATACAGGGAGGGTATTGGACACCTCACTGTGCCCGCATGCATCCCGCGAAGTACACTCGCGGGTTGGCCGACGTGGTCGAGAAGATGGGCGTCACTATCTATGAAAAGACGACTGCGAAGAGCGTCGACCCACATCGGGTCAACACCAACAGGGGCGTTGTGACTGCGAAATTCATTCTTGAAGCGCTTGAAGGCTACACTGTCTCGCTTAAAGGCAAACGACGTAAGTATATGCCGATGAACAGCAGTATGGTGGTTACCGATATTCTTCCCCCAGACATGCGCGCCGCGGTTGGTTGGGACGGTGGCGAACTCGTTGGTGATGTAGCTCATAGCTTCGCCTATATGCACCGCACCGAAGACGGCAGGATTGCGTTGGGTGGCCGAGCGGTTCCGTACAACTTCAACTCTAGTTTTGATCGCTCGGGCCGCACGACGCCCTCGGCTATCCCCGGTTTGCAAAGAAGATTACTCCAACTATTTCCCGCGTTAGACGGGATTGGCTTCACTCAGTCATGGTCAGGGGTGCTCGGCGCTCCGCGTGATTGGTGTGCAGCGGTCAACTACGATCGCAGCACAGGCATTCTTTCTGCTGGTGGGTATGTGGGTCATGGACTATCTGGTACGAATCTCGCTGCCCGCACAGTTCGTGATTTGATACTGGGCGAGGACACAAACCTCACCCGACTTCCTTGGGTAGGTAGGCAATCCCGAAACTGGGAGATCGAGCCACTCCGTTGGATTGGAGCGAAGACCCTCTACGCTGCGTACGGTTATGCAGACCGTAGAGAGTATGCAACCGGGCAGAATCGGACCCACTGGACCGCCCGTCTGGCCAATGTAATTAGCGGTCGGTGAGCTAGCGATGAAAGGTGAACCTGTCATGGATTTTATGGAGGCAACCCGTATCGATGTGGCAAGCCTAAAGTGGGAGCCATTTGTTTCGGTACCGAAAGATCGGGTGCTTGCAGGACAGCCAGAGACTTCGACCCTCTTGCTTGTCGAAGCAGAAGATAAGCAGATGGGGCTCTGGAAGGTCACTCCCGGCGCCTTTGCCACCGACCACTCCGGCTACATCGAATACATCCAGATTCTGGATGGGGCAGGTCGATTGGTCAGTGAGACCGGTACCGTCACTGAACTCCGTGCCGGTGTGAATGTAGTGATGCCGGTCGGATGGAGGGGACGTTGGGAAATAGACGTCCCCCTCACAAAGGTGTTCACCATAGTGCAAGGTGGGAGCAACGACTTCACGATTCATTTAAAGGAATAACGAGAGTGTGAGCGCGGACGTCTGGAGTGATCGTCCGCCTCGCCTATAGAGAAGGATGTGTCAATGTGGATCATCGTCAAAACGTACGTGAGCAGTGGAGGGTCAGTTGAGTAACACAGGCTTTCTATTCTCGTGTGCCGCGCTTGTGATTAACGGGCTTATCCTCTTAGGCGTCGTCTCAGGTAGATCGGCCTTGCCAATCAACCTTTTAGTTGGCGCAATGCAGGTCGTGTTTCCGACTGTCATGCTCATCCAAGCAAACGGAGATCCGGCACTCACGTTGAGCGCAGCTCCAGCGTATTTGTTTGGCTTTACATATCTGTATGTTGCCTTTAACGAAATCACCGGTGCCAGTGGTGAGGGGCTCGGATGGTTCTCGCTCTTCGTGACTGTTGCAGCGATCTTCTTTAGCGTGATGAAGTTCATTGATCACAGCCCGACCTATGGTGTGCTGTGGCTGGGGTGGGGCTTCCTTTGGTTTCTCTTCTACCTGATGCTCGCTCGAGGGCAGCAGAGCATTGAACGAACGGCTGGTTGGCTCACCCTTTTGCTAGGTGTCTTTACTGTTGGAATTCCCGGCGTGCTGGAGCTGGCTGGGGTATTCCCTGATACTGTCGGCGTAGCATGGCTGGCTTTCGCCACGATCCTGGTCATCACGCTTTTCTCTTTTGCGTTAGGACGATTGAAGCAGCAGACTCCCGTCGAGCCGTCTGAGCTCACGACTGATCAGACCGCGGAGGAATATATCCATACAAGTCGGCAATGATGACTCGACTCACCGGTGTCACTAAACTCGACGCATGAGCGCTTCGAAGAACCCCAGCCGATCGGGCAACCCTGCCCGCCGGGCGGCAGCACATTTGCATGAGCAACAAGATGGCCGCAGCCGCATCACCTGGCGTGATTGGGTGTCGGGTGCACGGTTGCGCACACTGCCTCTCGCAGTTGCCCCGGTGGCCGTGGGTGCCGGCCTCGCCTACATGCTGCAGGCGTTCTCGTGGAGCCTCAGCCTGCTCGCCCTTGCCGTCGCCGTGCTGCTGCAAATCGGTGTGAACTTCGCCAACGATTACAGCGACGGCGTGCGCGGCACCGACGAGTTTCGGGTTGGCCCCGCACGGTTGACGGCTTCGGGACTCGTGAACCCGAAGAAGGTGCTCGCCACCGCGCTCGTGTTCTTTGGGCTTGCGGCTGTGGCGGGCCTTGTGGCGGTGCTCATCAGCGGGCGCTGGTGGTTTCTCGCGGTCGGCGTGCTTGCGCTGGTAGCTGCCTGGTTTTATACGGGTGGCAAGCGCCCCTATGGCTACGCGGGCCTTGGCGAGGTCGCAGTGTTCATTTTCTTCGGCTTGGTCGCGACGGTTGGTACGGTGTGGCTGCAGAGCGAGATCATTCCACAGGAGGCGTGGATCGCTGGCGCCGGTGTCGGCTTCTTCGCAGTCGCTGTGCTAATCGCAAACAACACTCGCGACATCGAGACTGACCGTCTCGCCGGTAAGCACACGCTTTCGGTGCGTATCGGTGATCGTGCGTCGCGCATTCTGTTTGCGTTCTGCGTGCTAGTGCCGTTCGTGGTGCCGGCCATTTATATTGTCGTCTATCCCGGAATGCTGCTTGCCATGCTCGTGCTGCTCGCAGCCATTCCTGCGGCAGTGATCATGGTGTGGGCAAGATCTGCGCGCGAAATGGTGCTCGCGCTTGGCATTACGAGCCTCGCATCGCTCGTTTACGGCGCGCTCGTCGGCATCGCGTTCGCCTTCTGACATAGCCACCCCGGTGAGAGACGAGGCAGCATGCGCAACGGTCAGGTCTCACACTGGTGGCAGCAGCTTGGCGAACCTCAACAGCGATCGGCCCTGCGGGGTGACACGCAGGTTGACGTCGCGATCGTAGGAGCCGGGTATACAGGGCTATGGACTGCTTACTATTTGCGGCAGACGCAGCCTGACCTTCGAGTTGCCCTGATCGAGCGAGAGCATGCCGGGTACGGTGCTTCAGGCCGCAACGGCGGCTGGCTCACCAATTCCATCACCGGTGGCCGTGAACAGTACGTGTCGACCCACGGCCGTGATGCCGCTGAGCGCTTTCAACGCGCCATGAATGATTCCGTCGATGAGGTCATTCGCGTTGCCGCACACGAGGGCATCGATTGTGACATTAAAAAGGGCGGTGAGTTCAACGTCGCCTACACGCCAGCGCAAGAGCGACGCCTGCGAGAATTTGCGGCCGCCGAGCAGAGGTGGCGATTCACCGATGTTGAGGTGCTCGAGCCTGCGGCAGCGATAGCGAGAATCAATGTGGCTGGTACGCGGGCGGCCGTGTGGCACCCACACTGCGCCAGAATTCAACCTGCGAAACTTGCCTCTGGTCTCGCAGCGGCGGTTGAACGAGCCGGCGCCCAGATCTTCGAAGGCACGACGGCCATCGAGATCGCACCGCATCGGGTGGTCACCGACCGCGGCACGGTGACTGCTGATTATGTGGTGCGCGCAACTGAGGGCTTCACCGCGGGGTTGAAAGGTTTGCGTCGCCTGTGGTTGCCGATGAACTCGTCGCTCATTGTGACCGAGCCGCTGCCCGCAGACGTGTGGCGCGAGCTGAACTGGGGCGAGGGTGAGGTGCTGGGTGACTTCGCCCACATCTATATGTATGCCCAACGAACCGCCGACGACCGCATTGCGATCGGGGGCAGAGGAGTGCCCTACCGCTATGGGTCACGCACCGACACCGACGGCCACACCCCGCTCGTTACGGTGCAGAGGCTGAGCGACATTCTGCACCGCTTCTTCCCCGTGACACGCGATGCGCAAATCGATCACGTCTGGTCGGGGGTGCTCGGTGTGCCGCGCGACTGGGCTGCGACGGTGGTGGGCCTTGATCGCCGCACCGCAATGGCCTGGGGTGGCGGATACGTCGGCACAGGTGTGACTTCGTCGAATCTTGCTGGGCGCACACTCGCCGACCTGATCTTGGGCAATGGCAGCGAACTGGTGAGTCTGCCGTGGGTCGGTCATCGCGTGCGCAAGTGGGAGCCCGAACCACTACGTTGGCTTGCCACACGGGGGTTGTACGCAGCATACGGTTTGGCCGACCGCGCGGAGCTTCGCGGCAGGCAGACGACCTCACCGATCGCAAGAATCGCCGACGTGCTCACTGGGCGCGCGTAGCTGGCAGCGGTCAGTGTGGCCGACAGCGGTCAGGGCAGCCGACAGCGGTCAGTGTTGGCCGTGAGAGTTCTCTTGCGTCTGCGACGGATCCTCGACCTCAGCTGACTCAGCCGCATCGACAGCTGCACTCGCAGCATCATCAGCCACGCCCGCGCCATCAACCACGCCCGCATCTAACGCATCGTCTTCGGCAATGTCGTCTTGCGTGCGGTCGCGCATGCGCCACTCATAGATGCTCGTTGAAGCGGTCTCTCGTGGCTTCGACAAAAAGATCAATGAAAGTGACAGGCTGACGAGCGCCGCGATAACCATAGCGAGCCACCACGGCCACCCGATGAAAAACAATAGCCCGAACGGCACGACAAAGAACAGCAGCCGCAGTGCGGAGTATAGAAGCCAAGCCTTGCCAGTAGTCACCCTCGAATTGTACTGATTGATCATGCGCGAAACCTTGAAGCCAGAAAATCTCCGATGCTCGGCAGGCCAGGTGGCTGTCAGCCCGCTTGGGTAGCATGGTGGCATGGCTCGATTTGTCATCATTGGCGTGATCATCGCAGTTGCGTTCATT
>JAAZHL010000412.1 GCA_012510755.1 Leucobacter sp. | reverse complement strand
GCTTCACACCGTGCAGGCGGCTTTCACCGCACACGGCGTTCTATCGGAAACAGATATTATTGGGATTTACACACACTTTCTACTTAAAGAGAAATTCACTTTTACGCTATTGCGATTTCTGGCAGTTTTGCCAGCAACCGCAGTTTGTTGAGCTTTTTCAATTGCTCTTTTGCGGGTTGTACAATACACATATACTTTTCAATGGTTTCCTGCGTTTTAGCGTGGATGAGGGTGTGAACATCACAGCGAACAATGGTAAGATTTTCGTATCTGTCATCACCGCCATAGCATTTAGGCGTTTTGTGGTGGCAATGGATTTCATCCTTTGTCAGATGCTTTCCTGTTACCGCGCACTTCCCATACTGCGCCGCATACAGCGAAATTCTGTTGTCCAGATATTCCACCGTACAACCCTGCGAATCTTCCAGCATTAACGCTTTCAGAATCGACAGGTCTACGCCAAGCGGTTTGTGAATGAGCGCCCGTCCCTCTGAGGTGTAGTTGCAGGTTCCACGTTTCATGTGCATTGCATTTCTGGTTTGGATAAATGCGATTGGTACAACTGGGTACCCGTCAGCATAGCGAAACTGTCCGCTCTTGCCGTAGGTATCCCAGATATAACCCCTTCTGCATTTCCCGGTTTTCTTCAACCGTCCCTTTAAGCGGTTTTTCATCGTCCTATTGATGCTAAATGCGATTCGGCCAAAATCCTCATAAACGCAGGTGGCAATCTGGTAATATTGATGTTTACCAATAACTGCCGCATTGAAGCGGTTAATAGCTTTATGCGCTTCCTGCTCACTTTCCGGGTTCTGAATACCTTTTGCAAGGGTTGTGAGCATTGCCTTTGTTTTTCGAAATGCCTTATCGCTCATGCGTGAGCGGACTTTGTGTTTACCGCCGCTTGGCATGGCTTTCAGCTTGAAACCAAGAAAATCCGTGTAGGACTTTTTCAGATTGACTACCTTTGACTTCTCGTCATTCACTGTTAGCTTCAATCGCTCCGCAAGCCATTTCTTAGTAGCAAGATAGGCTTTGTTTGCGTCACCGCGTTTTCGGCAGAAGATTTTAAAATCATCAGCATACCTCACCAAATACATCTCTTTTAATGCTGTTTTTCGCATTGCCTTGTTTTCATTCCCACGATTTCTCCCGCCATTGGGATTAAAGTTTTGGGGAACGGACGGCATCGGCATGGCTTCCCATTGGCTGGCTATCCACCAGTCTAACTCGTTCAGCACAGTGTTTGAAAGAAGAGGCGTGAGGACCCCGCCCTGGGGAGTGCCATTGTCAGGGTAAACCGTTCGGCCGTCAGGCATGACAACCGGTGCTTTTAGCATTTTGGTGACGATACACAACAGCGATTTATCCCGTATGCCCATTGTCCACATCTGTTTACGCAATTTTGCATGGTTCACATTATCGAAGAATCCCTCAATATCAATGTCCACCACAAAATGCAAGTCTTGGATTTGAATCATCCTCATGCATTGTGCTATAGCGTGTTCCGTAGAGCGGTTAGGTCGGAAACCATTACTCCGCTCATGAAATTTTGCTTCACAAATGGGTTCAAGCGCTTGGAGTATACACTGCTGAACAATCCTGTCCCAAATGGACGGAATGCCTAAAGGTCGGGTTTTTCCGTTATCTTTGGGAATCTCCACACGTTTCACAGGTCGGGGGATGTACCAATCCAACTTCCGTTGTACGGCACGAACAAAATCTTCTGTGGGAATCTTTTCGATGTCCCGAATGTTCAACTTGTCCGTTCCGGCGGTCATACTGCCTTTATTGCGCTTCAATCCCCTATATGCCAACAGAATATTATCTTTGGACGTAATGATTTCCACAAGGTTTGTGAAAATCTTGCCCGATTTACTGTCAGCATACAGCTTGTCAAAGGTCACCGTCAGGTCGTAATATTCCGCATGCCTTAGCGTATCGCGTTTTAGTGATTTCTTCGTAGTAGCCACAGGCATCGCCTCCTTTCGGATTTGATTCTCTTTGTCTTACTCGAAGCTGTAATTGTGTGTGTTTTCGTATTTACCTGTTTTCGACTGGTGACTATAACAAGGCTGTCTGCGGCTGTCAGTGCATTGACCATGAGCATAGCAAGTGATGGCGCACAATCTATTAGGATATAGTCGTAATACTCACGCTGCATATCCACATAGTTTTTAAGAACTCTTTCACGGCTCATTGCATTGATAAGCCTGATTTCAATACCCGACAAATCTATGTTGGATGGCATCAGGTCGAAACCTTCTTTATGATGAAGGACTCCGCATTCGTGTGTAATCTCATTATCGTCGATAACATCCTGCATAATGTCCGCCAAACTGACCGGAAGTTCGTCGGGGTATTTGTTTCCGAGAGCAACAGTCATACTTGCCTGTGCGTCTGCGTCTACAAGCAATACATTTTTCCCTTGCATAGCAAGACCAGCTCCAAGATTGATTGTTGTGGTCGTTTTACCGACTCCGCCTTTTTGATTACATACTGAAATGACTTTACATTGAGACACCTTATTTCTCTCCCTTCTTTTTTTAATTTGGTAAAATACCACTTAAACGCAAAACCCAAATGAACAGCACAAAATAACAGCCTTAACGCGGCGAGCGTTCGCTTGTCTTAGGTTTTGCGCTTAAGTGGTTGCATTTAATTCGACCTTGTCCCCCAAATGCACAAAAGGAATTCATCAGGCATCCGATCTGCTAATCGGATTCATAGGAATCTCACCTCTGCCGGGTTCTCCGCCAGCTCCGTAGAGAAGTATCATTATTCCTTGTGTCTGTCATCGCCACCACCGGAGGCAATCCGGTTTTCGCTGTATAAGTTCTATCGCTCGCTTCCAAGAGGAAGGTCATCGCGCACCTACAGTCGCGGCTTAAGGTTTCCCTCAACACAAGTAATGTACCTGAAGAATGTATATTCAATTTTCAAGGAACGGTGAGGCGTTTCTGAACCCCTCACAATACAACGGACAAAAATCATCGATTTTTTAACCCCCCATGCAAAAAAAATTGAGAAATATCG
>JAAZHL010000057.1 GCA_012510755.1 Leucobacter sp. | reverse complement strand
GGGCTCACAAAAACATTCGCTGAGGTGCGGGCGAATGATTCGGTGAGTCTTGAGGTGCGTGGGGGCGAGATACACTGCCTGCTCGGTGAGAACGGGGCTGGCAAATCAACGCTCATCGGCATTTTGGCGGGTGTGCAGCGACCTGACGCTGGCGCGATAGAGATTGAGGGAGAGGCGGTTGAATTTGGTTCTCCCAAGGCAGCATTGGCCGCTGGCATTGCCGTGGTCTACCAACACTCAACCTTAAACCCAGCGATGACCGTCGCTGAGAACCTGATGTTGGGGGCAGCCACGGGTCTTCACTTCTGGCTTGACCGAACTGCTGCGAAACGCCGGCTCGAAGCTGCGAATGAGACGCTCGGGTCGCAGTTGACCGCATCCACACGCGTCGCCGATCTGAGTCTCGGGCAGCGGCGACAGCTTGAAATCGCTCAGGCGCTGCTTCGTGAGCCACGGCTGTTAATTCTCGACGAACCCACCTCTGTGCTCGCGCCTGACGAAGCGACACAGTTGATGCAAGGCCTGCGCAAATTGGCGGCACGCGGTGTAGCGATTCTTTTGGTGTCGCACAAAATGAATGAGGTGCTGAGCGTCGCTGACACCTTCACCGTGCTTCGGGCCGGTGCGGTAACCTACCAGGCGACAACTGAGACCCACCAGCACCTGAGCGAGAACGACGTGCAGGGACGCCTGCTGAGTGCGATGTTCGGCGCGCAGCCTCGCGCGTTAGCGCCTGCGCAACCCGAACTGCCGCCCCAGACCGCTCCAATCATGCTCGAAGCGCGGCAGCTGAGCACCCGCGGCCCAATGCCTCTCGACCAAATAGACCTGCAGATTCGAGCGGGCGAGATCGTCGGTATTGCAGGAATCGACGGCCACGGGCAACGCCAACTCGCAAAATCTCTCGCGGGCGAACAATCCATCGTGAACGGACAGGTTCTTTTGCGCGGCACCGACCTCACCGAACTGGGTGCTGCCGAACGACGACGCCACAAGATCGGCTACGTCACCGACGATCGGCTTGGTGAGGGCATCGTGGGTGACCTCAGCGTCGCCATGAATCTTGTATTGAGACGCATCGGTGAGGCACCGTACTGGTGGCGTGGGATACCGCAAAGAACGATCATTCGGGCTGAAGCTGAGCGACTCATCGAACAGTTCGATATTCGCTGCCAATCACCAGATGCACGGGCAGCAAACCTGTCGGGCGGCAACATTCAGAAGCTGTTGCTTGCGCGGGAGCTTGCCAGCGAACCCGACGTGATGATTCTCGACAAGCCAAGCCAAGGCCTCGACGTCAACACGGTAGCGGCGATGTGGCAATCCATTGAGCGCTTTCGGGATGCAGGTGGAGCCGCACTGGTTATTTCTACCGAACTCGACGAGTTGGTTGAACACTGCAACCGCATTGGGGTGCTCTCGCAGGGGCGAATCGTGGGGTGGGCGAGCGGCGACCACGAGCACCTGCGCGAGCGTGTTGGCGCGCTGATGAGCCGAGGTCTCGCGGCATGAGCCTCACCCAAAGCGCTGCCAAGAGCAGAACAGCCAAGAATAGAGCAGGCAGAGCAGGCCAATCACACCGAGCGAGCCGAGCTCTCGACGTACTGGTGCGCACGGTAGCACCCATCGTGTTCGCGCTCGTCGCAAGTGGCCTGATGATTGCTGCAATGGGTGCAGACCCTCTGTCCTTCTTTGCTGACGTTGTGCGGCTGGGATTGCTCGGCCAAGGCTGGCAACACACCCTCACCGCGATGGCGCCGCTGCTGCTCGTGGCACTCGGCCTCATTATTGCCTTTCGTGCCCAATTGTGGAACCTCAGCTATGCCGGAACCTACGTATTGGCAGCAGCGATCATCGCAGGGGTCGCCCCCGATGTGATGGCGGTCTTGCCTTTTGGTCTCGCGATCCTCGTGCTGTTCGCGATGGCCTTAGCCGTTGGTGCTGCAGTAGCCCTTGTACCGGCACTGTTGAAAACCAGGTTTGGCATCAACGAGGTGGTGACCAGTCTCATGGTCTCGTTCATCACGATCAGCGGTGCGAACTTGCTCATTCGGGGAGTGCTGAAAGACCCCGCGGTGTCTGTGCCGCAGACTCGCGTGCTTGATCTGCAGTACATGCTGCCCTATGTGCCAGGCACGCGGGTGCATGTCGGCGTGGTCATCGCGCTGGTGAGGGTCGTGCTCGCACAGGGGGTGCTCACACAGACGTCATTCGGGCTGCGCATTGACGTGATGGCCAAGAGCCCAGCAGCCGCGTTGCACGCTGGCATCGATGTGAAACGACTCACCATCGGAGTCTTTGTGCTGTCTGGGATGATGATCGCGCTCGCAGCAGCCGTCGACATGCTCGGCCTATGGGGGTACTCCCGCGCGGCATGGAACCCCGGCTACGGAGACAAGATATTGCCGTTCGTGTTTCTCGCGCGGCTGAGCCCGCTCGCCGCAGTGCCGCTCGTGGGATTCTATGCGCTTCTCGCAACCGGGGGAGCAGTTGCGGCCCAGCGTGCAGGACTGTCGATCGATGTGCTCAGCGTGTTTGTGGCACTCGTGTTATTTTGTATGCTCGCGGTTGAATTCGCAGGTCGTCGCAGACCCGCACCTGGCCGATGGGGGCACAGCTATCTGCGAACTCGCGGTGGTGGCACATGATCGAAGCAGTAATCGTGGCTTTCCTCGTGACGGCAATATCGAGCGCGATGCCACTGCTGCTCGCCTCGCTCGGGGAGTCAGTCGGTGAACAATCGGGTGTGCTGAACATCGGCATCGAGGGTCTGCTGTTGGCTGGTGCGTACGTCGGTTTTGTCGTCACCCATGCCACCGGGGTGTTTTGGTGGGGCCTCATCTGTAGCGCGCTTGCGGGCGTTGCGCTGAACACGCTCATGATGGTGTTCGCGGTGTGGTTTCGGTCAAATCAGATCGTGGTGGGCATCGGCATCACCCTCGCGGGCGCAGGGGTCACCAGCATGCTGTTCGACCGGTATTTTGCCGACACCTCACCGAGGCTCGGTGCGCCCGGCGAGTGGGCTCCCGCTCTTCTCTCCGGCCTGCCGGTCATCGGGCCGGCAATTTTCTCGCAACACGGAATCTTCTGGGTGTCGTTTGGGCTGGTTGGCCTCACGTCAATCTGGTTACACCACACGACACCGGGTCTGCGTTTGCGGGCCGCCGGTCAGAGTCCGGTTTCGCTTGACTCGGCCGGTGGCAACGTGACGCGGGTGAGAAGCCTCGCCGTGCTCTATGCCGGCGCCTGTGCAGGGCTCGGTGGGGCCTATCTGTCAATGCTCTCGGCAGGTACTTTCACGCCAGGGATGACACACGGTCTCGGGTTTCTCGCGATCGTGGTAGCTATGCTCGCCCGCGACCGCATGCGCTGGGTGTTGCTCATCTCGCTCGCCTACGGCCTGTGCATTTCGGCCGGGACAGCCCTGCAACTGGGCGGCGCAGGCCTGTCGACCGATGTCATTACGATGCTGCCCTTCATCGCCGTGCTGATCGCGCTCGTCATCGCCAGACGACGTGGCTCGGCACTGCCAGCTGCGCTCGCGACCGCATACGTGCGCGGCGACAGGTGAGGTCAACACGGCGCGCAAGGTGCGTGGCGAGCGGGGCGTGGCGAGCGGGCGCCCCGAAAGATGGGTGAGACTGACTGCCGTGAGCGGCTCAGGCGCTCAGCAACCCCTCAAGCACATCGACCGTGTGTTGCCAGCCGGTGACGGCAATACACGCGACGCCCATCGCTTTCACCGGGTAGTCATTTCCGTCGGGGTCAAGGCGATCCCCAATGAACAGCATGTCGTCAAGTGAAATTCCCGTGAGCTCAGCGAGCTTGCGCATGCCGTACGCTTTGTCGATGCCACGACGAGTGATATCGACTGATGTTGAGCCACCACTGCGCACCTCGAGGTCGGGCAGCCGGGCCGCTACAGCTGCGCGCAGGTCGTTCTTTTTCGTTCCGTCTGGGTCCCACTCACGTTTCGCCGAGACAGGTGCGCTCTGGCCGAGAGCTGAGAAGGTGACTTGCGAACCGCGATCCTCGAGAATTTCACCCCAGGTATTCGCCTCCCACAGTCCCAGTCGTTCGGCTTCTTCTCGCAACGCAACGAACGCTGCGTCTCGCTCGGCCTCGGTGAGGTTCTCGCGATAGACCGTGTGCCACCCGCCAGCCTCTCGCCGCTCGTAGCGGGTGCCGCAGGTGGGCAGCAGGTGCAGCCGTTCGAGCAGGTCTTCGGCGACCGCGGCCTGCTCGAGACCGTTCACCAGCTGCATCTCAAACTGCTCGAAGTTGCCGCCCGAGATCACCGCCACCGTCGTGCGGCCAAGCAAGCGAGAGAATACGTCAATCATGCGCGGGTCGACCGGCGACTTTGAGGGTGCGAGGGTGTCGTCGAGGTCGAAGGCGACGAGTGCGGGCAGGGTCATACGAGGATCCTTTACAGCAGGTCAGCCCGCAATTGTGCGGCAGACCGGGGCGACAACAGACCCGGCGCGACATCGAAGAGCGTTTTTGCGCCGTGATCGACGGCCGCAGCCATGCGCGCCGCTGCTCGCGCGTAGGCGACCAAGACGCTCGCAGTGAATTCGGGGTTCGAGTCGAGCTTCAGCCCAAACTCGATGACCTGCTGTTGGTCGGTCGACGAGTTGCCGCTGCGAATGACAAACCCGCCGTGCGGCATGCCCTGATGGTTGGCCGCCAGCTCTTCAGCGGTGATGAAGTGCACCGTGGTGTCGTACGGCTCAAAGTAGTCGGGCATCGTGACGATCTGTGTGCGCACCACTTCTGGGTCGGCGCCCGGTTCGAGTACGACGAAGCACTCCCGGGTGTGACGCTCGCGAGCACTGAGCTCGGGGTTCTCGCCAGCGCGCACGCGCTCGATCGCGTCAGCTGCAGGCAGCGTGTACTGCACGCCAGCTGCCACCCCTGGCACGCGGCGAATGGCGTCGGAATGGCCCTGGCTGAGGCCCTTGCCCCAGAACGTGTAGGTGTGTCCGTGTGGCAAGATCGCTTCGCCGAGCAAGCGGTTCAGCGAGAACAGCCCGGGATCCCAGCCGGTCGAGATGATCGCTGTCGTGGCACCGGCGCGCGCCGCCGCGTCCACTGCCTCAAAGTGCTCGGGAATGTGGGCGTGGTTGTCGTAGCTGTCTACAATCGAAAAGCGCTGTGCCAGCTCGGGACTCTGGCGGGGCAGATCATCTCGCGAACCGCCGCACAGCACCAGCACGTCGATATCGGCGTGTGTACCGTCGAGGTCGGCAAGCGCATGCACCGAGGTGTTTGGTGACAGGGTCTGTACGCTGCCGGGATCGCGTCTCGTGAACACCCCGACGAGCTGCAGGTCATCGTTCAGGCTGATCGCCTGTTCAACACCCCGACCGAGGTTGCCGTACCCGACGATTCCGATACGAATAGGAGTGCTCACCCGTGCCCGCTTTCTGTCTACACCGCAGATTTTTCGTGTGCGTTGGCTGATTCTGCAACCTCACCGCGAGGTTCAATCGTATCGAACCGTGACAGTTTCGACGGCCACCAGATCGCCCGACCGATGTCGTATGACAGCGCAGGCACGAGCAGTGTGCGCACGACGAAGGTGTCGAGCAGCACGCCGAAGGCAACAATGAAGGCCAACTGCACCAAGAACAGAATCGGAATTACTGAGAGCGCCGCGAACGTCGCAGCAAGCACGAGACCTGCCGAGGTGATGACGCCGCCCGTGATCGCGAGCCCGCGCAGAATACCCTCGCGGGTGCCGTGTTTGAGTGATTCTTCGCGCACTCGAGTCATCAAGAAGATGTTGTAGTCGATGCCGAGGGCGACCAAAAAGACGAACCCGTATAGCGGCACAGCCGGGTCGGCTCCTGGGAAATTGAACACGCCGTTGAAGAGCAGCGCTGCCACGCCCATGGCCGTGCCGAACGAAATCACGGTGGTGGCGATCAACAGGATCGGGGCGAGAATCGAGCGCAGCAACAGCATCAAAATGATCATGATTACGACAAGCACGATCGGGATAATGAGGTTTCGGTCGTGGATCGACGCATCATTCGTGTCGACTGCCGTGGCGGTCACGCCACCCACGAGAGCGGTGGGCGCGCCGGTGGCAAACTCGCTTCGCAGATCTCGCACGGTGTCGCCGGCCTCGTCTGAGTCGGCCGCGACAGTCAACGTGCCCTGCAACATGACGGCGCCGTCGACCACCGTCGGTACTGGAGCCTCGCTGCCCGGCGGGCCGAACGCTTGAATGCCGTCTTCGGTGACCGGTGCTGAGCCACTTGCTGAGTCAGCTGAGACGATCGAGATGCTATCGATGTGGTCGTTCTCGAGCAGAATCTCGACCGCGTCTTGCATCTCACCTTCGTCAACAACGACCTGCACCGGGCTGCCCGAACCGCCAGCGAAGTGCTCGCCGAGGGCGACTTGGCCGTCTCGGGCCTCTGAAGCGCCCAGTACAAGCTCAGACTGCGCGACACCCACCGCGTTGAGCTGGGTGGCGCCCAGCGCGCCGACAAGCAGCACGAGGGTCGTGACAATCCAGATGGTGCGGGGGCGCTTCTGTACGAGGCGTGCGAGCTTTGTCCACAGACCCTTCGGGGGCATGCCACCCTCGGCCTCGACCACCTCAGGCTCATACTTTGGACGTCGCGGCCAGAAGACGGCACGACCGAACGCGAACAGAATAGCTGGCAACAGGGTGAGCGCCGAGAGCATGGCAAAGACAATGCCGATCGATGCCACCGGGCCGAGCGTGCTGTTCGACTTCAAGTCACTCAGCAAGAGACACATGAGGCCGGCGATCACGGTGCCGCCTGAGGCAACGATGGGTTCGAATGATCCTCGAATTGCCTTGATCGTGGCCACCCACTTGTCGGTGTTGACGCGCAACTCTTCTCGATACCTTGCGACGAATAACAGGGAGTAGTCAGTCGCGGCGTCAATGACGAGAATGAAAAGAATGCCCTGGGTCTGGCCGCTCAGCAGCAGAATCTCCCACTTCGCGAGCCACCACACGAGCAACAGTGCCGAGCAGAGTGCGAACAAGCTGGTCGAGAGCACCGCGATCGGTAGCAAGAATGAGCGGTAGACCAAGATCAGAATCACAAACACGGCGAGCAGTGCCACGGCGAGCAACAGTCCGTCGATTCCGGCGAAGCCAGCGACGAGGTCGGCGGTGAAGCCCGCGGGCCCGGTGACGTACACGGTGACGCCGGCGGGGGAGTTGGCATTCAGCTCATCGCTGAGCTCAGCAACCGCGTCGCCGACCTCTGCGTCGGAAAGAATGGGCACAAACGCCTGTACGGCCAGGCCATCTTCAGAAGGAATGGCTGGCGAGATCTCGTCACTGATGCCGGTGAGTGACGTCGCGTCTTCGAGAGCTGCGGAGATCTCGTCGAGCTCATCATCAGTGAGTTTGCTATCGCTGGTGAAGACGACGATCGCGGGAATCGCGTCGCTGTCGTTGAACTCTGGCAGAAGCGCGCGAACCTGGGTTGCCTCTGCCGATGAGGGCAGGTAGCTGGTTTGGTCGTTGGAGGCAACCTCACCGACTTTGCCGAAGTAGGGGCCGCCAATGCCAGCGGCAGTGAGCCAAGCGATGATGAGAAAAGCGGGCAAGAGCACGCGCAGCCATCTTGGTACACGGCTGACCGGCGGTTGCTCGTGCTTTGCGTGACCCATTGCGTGGGTGGCAGCTTTGGTGACCGGCGTGGCTTCTTCTGCCTGCTCGGTCTGGTTGCTGCTCGTGCTCATGTGTGGCTCCTCGTCACGATCTGTCTCTAGCTTGAGGTGATAGCTAGCTTGGCTAGCAAGAAGCTTAGCATGATTAACGTTGGGGATATGATGTGGTTTATGCAGGTGCCCGAACAGAGAGACGAGGTTGCCTCGCGACTCTACGAGGTGATTGCGAGCGACCCCGACAGTCGACTTATCGATCGGAGCACCATCAGCGAGGCTGATGTCAAGCAGATCAGTGAGCTGATGACCGCGCTCGGCGCCTTGCGAGACGCAGAGCAGGTGATCTCTGAGGCGTCGCAACGCTACATGCAGCTTGGCGGGACCGACATGCGTGCGCTGCACTACCTCATCGTTGCTGGCAATAGTGGCCTGATTGCGACACCTGGCGCAATCGCGGTGCACCTTGGCATTTCGAGCGCTTCGACGACGAAACTGCTCGACCGACTCGAGCGAGCGGGCCACGTGATTCGCTCACCCCACCCCACTGATCGCAGGGCTCTCGCGATATTGATCACTCCAGAGACGCACGAGGCCGCCATGCAGACGGTGGGCAGGCAGCACGCGAAGCGGTTTCACGCGGCAGCGCGGCTGACTCCTGCTGAACGCGAAGTGGTGATTCGGTTTTTGAACGACATGACGAATGAGATCGCTCTCGGAAGTGAATCGTGGAGTCATGCAGAGTCGAAAATCGATGACGAAACTCATTCGAACTAGATCTTCTGCCGAAGGGGCGTGAGCCGGGCGTCGTGCGGAGCAATGCTCGCGGCATGCACGCGAGTGTGCTGAGTTTGGTGGGTTGAGCTTGGTGGGTTGAGTTCGGTCTGGAGGAGAACTCGATGTATGGAGGAGATTTTTGAAAAATTCATCCTCCATCCCTACGTTTCTCCGCCATGCTGAAGGGCCGTGGAAGCGGAGCGGATGGGCTGGCACAATTGCCGATAGCACAGAACACTTCATCACCGGTGTTAACGATGACGCGACTCACCGACCCAGGTTCACCGTCAACACCGTGAACCCACGAAGAAATCCTGAGCCGCGCACCGTGTGTAAACGATGACGCGACTCAGGACAATGGTCGGGATGACAGGATTTGAACCTGCGACCCCGTCAAAATTCCTGGTCAAGCCAGGTTTTTCTGAAAATCTTGGATTGTCTCGGGTTCCCTGGTGTTTACAGGAATCGAGGCGAATAGCCTTCTTCGATTGTAGTCGGTTGGTGACTGTGTTTGGCGGGTGATTGAGATGAGTTTCTGGTGGCTCTCTTACCTTGAACTCAACCCAAAGAAGCGCTCGAAGAAATCACCAAGCAGTTGAATCACGCGCTGCTTCTTCGCACTGTGGTTTTTGTCTTTCGAGAAGCGTGACACCGGCGGCAGTACCTTAGTGATAGCGGTGC
>JAAZHL010000009.1 GCA_012510755.1 Leucobacter sp. | reverse complement strand
GTGACGGCCGAGCTCAGTGCGAGGGGAATTGCTGAAAACTCGCGTGCGGCAGTCGTCGCTGCGCTTGAAGCTGGCGCCCACTATGTGGAATCAGACTGCCACCTCACACGCGACGGTGTGGTGGTGCTGTTTCATGACGAAGACTTGCGTCGGGTAACGGGTGATGCTCGCGCGGTTGCAGAGGTCAGCTACGCTGAATTGTTCGAACTGATGGCCCCCCGTGGCGGACTGCTCACTCTTGAGCAGTTGCTCGAGGATTTTTCGGCCACACGGTTCAACATTGGCGTGAAGTCTGATGCTGTCGCTGAACCGGCAGGTCGCATCATCGGCCTGCATTCCGACCGGGTGTTGCTCGCAAGCTTTGACGACGCACGTAGGCAGCGCGCACTCGCGGCTGCACACGCAGTGCGAGGGGTATTGCCCGCGACGTCGCCCGGCAAATCGCGACTGATGCGTCTGCTGCTCGCGGGTGTACTGCGGTCACCCCGGCACGCAGCGATCGCACTCGCAAACGTTGACGCGGTGCAGATTCCAGAGCGACACCGTGGGGTGAGGGTGCTGAGCCAGCGGCTCATCGATACGGTTCATGCGCACGGAATCGAGGTGCATGTGTGGACAGTGAATGACCCGGTGCGCATGCAGCAGTTGGTGGCGCTTGGGGTCGACGGCATCATTACCGATCGAGCCGACGTTGCGCTGCGAGTACTGGGATGATCAGGAGGCAGCTAGCGTAGCGCCAGCGCTCAACCGGTGAACGTGCGGCAGATGGAGTGTTCCACAGGTCTAGCGATCAACAAGTTGCGCGCCTTCGGGCAACGCCTGGTTCGCCGGAATGCGCACGGTCACATAACCGACATGGTTGTCGGCCGCTGAGTACGCGCCGCCGGGGTTCGTGTCAGGGGCCACAATTACTGTGGCGTTCGCCTGTGGCTTTTCATGCGACGCGTGCTGATGGCTCAGTCGATCCATCCACGCCAGTGCGAGAGCAGAAACGATAAAGGCCATGTGAATGAGCACTTCCCACATCACGCCTTCAGTCGAATAAATCACCTGACCGGCACCGTCTCGAACGGTGCCGCCGTCCATGCGGCCAACCTCAATAAAGGTCTTCAGCAGGTGAATCGACGAAATCGAAATAATCGAAATCGACAGTTTCACCTTGAGTACGTTGGCGTTGACATGTGAGAGCCAGTCTGGTTCGTCATGGTGGCCCTGCACACGAATCTTCGACACAAACGTCTCGTATCCGCCGATGATCACCATAATCAGCAGGTTTGCGATCATGACGATGTCGATGAGTGCGAGCACACTCAGCATCACTTCAGTCTCTGTGAACGTTCCGGCACCGACGGTGTGCTCAAGCAGATGCCAGAGCTCGACAAAGAACAGCACCACGTACACGGCCTGCGCGATGATGAGGCCGAGATAGAGCGGTGCTTGCAGCCAACGGCTCGCGAAGATGAAACCTGCGAGAGTGCGTGAGGCCACACCGGGGCCGGGCTGTCGTGCGGTGCCACCGGACGTCGTGCTCGAATACTGTTCGTGCTGGGTGTTCACGCGTGTCCTCTCGTTATCGATCAGCATTATCGTAGGGCAGCTTCGTGACGAGAAACCGAAATTTGCCCGATAGCTCTTCAGCCGCTTCACGAGGTGAACTGTGACAACCGGTGTGTTGAAGCTGAGATCGCGTTTCTGCGAGGCTGTTAGGATAGGGCATTACGAAGGGGAGTATTCCGTTTCGCCCACATCGTCAATACGCAAAGCTTCATGGCTTCGCCGGGGTGGGTGCGCACTGAGACCATTGGTGCGGGAAGAGACTTTCGGCATTCAGCGCACCCACGCTTAACCGAAAGTTGCCCAGTGACCCCTGTATTGCCCCTATGGTTCGAAATCGGCTCGATGGTCGTGCTTGTCGCCATTTTGCTTATTGACCTGCTGCTCATTATTAAGCGTCCACACGTGCCGAGCATGCGGGAGGCGAGCTTATGGGTCGGCTTCTATGTGCTGCTCGCACTCGCGTTCGCTGGCTGCATCTTCTTAATGGGTGACACTCAGCATGGCGTGGAGTTTCTCGCGGGTTGGCTGACCGAGTACAGTCTCTCGATTGACAACCTCTTCG
>JAAZHL010000056.1 GCA_012510755.1 Leucobacter sp. | reverse complement strand
TCGTACCCCTAGAGTGCGCTAGGTCCGCCGCTCACGAGCCGCGCAAACTGGGCAGCATCGAGCACAGGTATGCCCAGCTCTTCAGCCTTTGCGAGTTTTGAGCCCGCCCCAGGCCCAGCCGCCACATAGTCGGTCTTCTTCGACACGCTTGAGGCTGCCTTGCCGCCTGCCGCGATGATCGCCTCTTTGGCGCCCTCTCGAGTGAACCCTTCGAGGGTGCCTGTCGCGACCACCGTGAGCCCCTCTAACACGCCATCAGTTGTAGCTGAACCCGGTCCTGGGTGGCCGTCGATCGCCCATTGCACTCCCGCGTCACCCCATCGCTCGACAATCTCACGATGCCAGTCCACCTCAAACCATTCGAGCAGCGACTGGGCAATAGTCTCTCCGACGCCCTCGACCTGAGACAACTCTTCGAGCGAAGCGTTCGAGATCGCGTCGAGTGAGCCGAACCAGTCGGCGAGTGCTCGAGCAGCCACTGGCCCGACATGGCGAATGTTGAGCGCGACAATGAGACGCCACAGTGGCTTTGTCTTTGCGTGGTCGAGCTCACGAATCAACGTTTCAGCGTCTTTCGATGGCTCGCCATCGTTCTTGCGAAAGTAACTGTGTCGTTGGAGCATCTCTACGGTGAGGTCGAACAGCTCTGCCTCAGTGTCCAGCAGCGCACCGTGTTCAGCATCGTCACCAATCGAACCGCGGCGCGTGAGTTCTGCGGCAGCAACCTCACCGAGCACTTCAACGTCGAGTGCACCACGTGACCCGATGTGCCCAACCCTGCCTCGCAGCTGGGCAGGGCACGATCTCGCATTCGGGCAGCGTAGATCAATGTCGCCCTCTTTCATCGGCCGCAATCTCGCCCCACACTCGGGGCACTCTGCGGGCATCTGCCACTGCCGCTCAGTGCCATCACGCCGTTCAGCGACCGCCCCCAGCACTTCAGGTATCACGTCTCCGGCTTTGCGCAGCACCACTGTGTCACCGATTAACACGCCTTTGGCTCTCACCACTTGTTGATTGTGCAGCGTTGCTTGACTCACGGTAGACCCAGCTACACGCACCGGCTCCATGACCGCATACGGGGTGGCTCTGCCGGTACGGCCTATTCCTACTCGAATGTCAAGTAGCTTGGTATGCACCTCTTCTGGTGGGTACTTGTAGGCAATAGCCCAGCGCGGCGCGCGGCTCGTTGCCCCGAGCTGCGCGTGCAGCGCAAGCTCATCGCCTTTCACGACTACACCATCAATGTCATGGTCGAACTCGTGGCGTTGCGCGCCGCTCGCTTCAACAAACTCGACCACAGAACTGTCGCGATCAAACACCTGTGAATGGGGAGAAACGGGCAGCCCCCATGCTGCAAGCAGCCGATAAGCCTCGCTTTGCTGCGTCAGTTCGAGCGATTCAAGTGCGCCGATGCCGTGCACATACAGCGATAGCCGCCCCAAACGTTCGATCATCAGCTGCAGGTCGCGCGGGTTTTTCTTGTCTGCCCGTTGTCGCAGGCTGCCAGCTGCGGTGTTTCGTGCGTTCGCGAATTCTGCGTACCGCACCGCCACGGTTTCTGCGGCAATCCCTTTCGCAGTTTGCTCTGCAATGAATTCAGCTTGCAATGCGTGCTGCCGTTCGTTCAATGCTTCGAAATCTGTGCGCCGCAGAAACACCTCTCCACGTGCCTCAAAGAAACTTGGCCACCCTTCACCTTGCAGCTTCGTCGGAATGGTGGGGATGTACTTCACGTTTTCGGTGATGTCTTCACCCACCCGACCGTCACCTCGAGTCGTCGCAGTCTCGAGCACGCCATCGCGATACGCAAGGCTGATTGCTAGCCCGTCGATCTTTAGCTCGCTCAACCAAGTGACTGGTGTGCCTGCCGCACCCCTGGTCTTCTGCAGCCATTCCTGCAGTTCTTCAAGGCTGAATACGTTGTCGAGGCTCAGCATGCGCTCGGCATGTTCGTGTGAGGGGAACCCTGCCGAAACGACTGCCGCTCCAACCTGCTGGGTCGGGCTATCGAGCCCGGCAAGCTCGGGAAACTGTCGTTCAATCGACTCAAGTTCGCGAATGAGCATGTCGTACTCAGCGTCAGAAACGAGACTCACGCCTTCGCTGTGGTACGCCGCGCGATATCGCTCAATATGATTTGTCAGTCGTTCACTCTCGGCCCGCGCCGCCGCAAACTCAGCGGTTGATGATAGGTCAGACGGCTGAGGCTGGTTGTCGTTCACGGTCTCAATTCTAGAGTTGAACCGCCTTCGCACCTACCGTCTGAGAT
>JAAZHL010000055.1 GCA_012510755.1 Leucobacter sp. | reverse complement strand
TCTTCACACTGTAAGAGGTACAGGTAGGGGCTCGGGTTCAGGTGCCGCAGCACACGGTAGACGTCGAGCGGCGCTGCAGTGCATTCTTGGTCGAAACGCTGCGAGATCACCACCTGAAAAATATCGCCGTCAACAATGTACTGTTTGCTTCTCTCGACATCTGCAAGATAGTCAGCTTCAGCGGTGAGACGAATCGCATCGGGCAGCTTGTCGCGATCGAGCTGCCCGAGTGGCGACGCCGCAGGCGCGGCAAGCGACCGCTGCAGCGCGTCAAGTCGCCGCTGTGCCTCATTCCACTGCTCATCCGCATCGTTCGCGAGCTCATCGTTCAGCACATTTGCAAGCAGCACCACACTGCCCTCGCGATGGTCAATCACGATGAGTTCACTCACGAAGCTCATGGCCTGTGTGGGCAACCCTGGCCCATCTGCGGGCCGGTTCGGCAGACGCTCAAACTGCCGTACAGTCTCCCAACCGAGGTACCCCACGAAACCACTCGCTAATGGCGGCAGCTCAGCAATCGGTTGTTGTTGCCACCGTTCGTACGCCGCGCGCAACGCTTCTGCCGGCGCCAAAGTATCAACCCCACCGGGCAGCAGCCGATCTTGGTCGACCTCACTGGTCGAGTGCCAAAATGCCATGCCGTCGCGCTCGGTTAAGACGCCAAAGCTTCCCGCGCCAACAAAGCTGAATCGGGTCCAGACGCCCCCCTGCTCTGCGCTCTCAAGCAAAAAGGTGCCGGGGCGACTCGCCGCAACTTTTCGATAAATTCCGACGGGTGTGTCAGCATCGGCAAAGATCTCGCGACACACGGGAATCACCGTATGAGTGTCACGGGCCGCGTCAAACGCGATACGTGTGGTGGTAAGGCTCACTTCACAATCCTATCGACGCTAGTGCTCGACTTCGCCGCGCTGCGCCGCGACCTCGCGCCCCTCGAAGCACGTGCGGGTACCGGTGTGGCAGGCTGCACCGAGCTGCACCACTCGCACCAGCAGCGTGTCGTCGTCACAATCGACTGCGACGCCCCGCACATATTGCCGGTGCCCCGAGGTGTCACCCTTGCGCCAGTACTCCTGCCGAGACCGCGACCAGAACGTGACGCGGCCTGTGGTGAGCGTGCGCCGAATCGCCTCGCGATCCATCCAGGCAAGCATCAGCACATCGCCACTGTCGTCGTCTTGAATAATGGCGGGTAGCAACCCCTCGCTGTTGAAGACCAGCCTTTCAAGCACCTCTTGCGTGCTCACGTTCGCACCTCGTAGCCAGCTTCAGCGATCGCCTGCTTCACTTCACCGACCGTGAAGGTGCCATCGTGAAACACCGAAGCAGCCAGCACCGCATCTGCACCCGCAGCCACCGCAGGCGCGAAGTGTTCGAGCTTACCGGCGCCACCAGAGGCAATGACCGGCACCTGCACGAGCTCTCGCACCTGCCCGATCAAGTCGAGATCGAACCCTGCCAGTGTGCCGTCAGCATCCATGCTGTTCACGAGCAACTCGCCGGCTCCCCGCGCAGCCACCTCACGGCACCACGCGAGCGCGTCGAGGTCGGCTTCACGGCTGCCACCGTGCGTCGTCACCGCGAAACCACTCGGTTGGCGATCGCTTCGCTTCACGTCGAGTGACAGCACGAGCACCTGCGAACCAAAACGATCAGCAATCTCACCGATCAGCTCAGGCCTCGCAATGGCCGCACTATTCACGCCCACCTTGTCTGCGCCGACACTCAGCAGTTTCGCTACGTCATCCACCGACCGCACACCGCCGCCGACCGTAAGCGGAATGAAAACCTGCTCGGCCGTGCGTTGCACCATGTCATAGGTCGTACCGCGATCGTCGACCGTCGCAGTCACATCAAGAAAGGTGAGTTCATCGGCACCCTGCTGCGCATAACGCGCGGCAAGCTCAACCGGGTCACCCGCATCGCGCAGATTCAGAAAGTTCACGCCCTTGACGACGCGACCGCCTGCAACATCAAGACACGGAATTACCCGAATGGCCACACTCATCTCGTCTCCCTCAGAGTCGCGCCGCGTGAATCGCGGTCACCAGAATTGCCCGAGCACCGATATCAGAGAGCCGATCCATCACGTCGTTCGCCTCATCTGCAGTCACCATGACACGCACGGCGACCCAGCCCTCGTCTTTCAGCGGCGACACGGTGGGAGATTCAATTCCACTCGCGATCGCCGTCGCAGCCTCGAGCTTGGTCTCTTCGAGGTCGTATTCCATAATCACGAACTTACGAGCCACCAAGACCCCGCGAAGCCGCCGCAGCAGCCGGTCGATGCCCTCGTGCGAATTCGGGCCGCCGATCAGTACCGCGGTCGACTCAAGAATGACCGGGCCGAAGATTTCGAGCCCCGCAGAGGCGAGCGTCGCGCCGGTCGAGACCACATCGGCGACCGCATCAGCCACACCGAGTTCGACCGCAGATTCGACTGCGCCATCAAGCTTCACGGTGACCGCATGCACGCCACGCTGACGCAAAAAGTCATCCACGAGCTTCGGGTAGCTGGTCGCGACCCGTTTACCGTCGAGGTCTGTGAGCTCTGAAATCTCGCCACCCGCTGGGGCCGCAAAGCGAAACGTGGAATCGCCAAAATCGAGGTGCGCGATTTCGCGCGCCTCTGATCCTGAGTCAAACAATAAATCTCGACCGGTGATGCCTACGTCAAGCGCACCCGACCCTACGTATGTCGCGATGTCTCGCGGGCGCAAGTAGAAAAACTCCACATCGTTGCGAACATCTCGATGCACGAGTTTACGGCTGTCACGGCGGCCGCTGTAGCCTGCCTCAGCAAGCATTTCTGCCGCAATCTCTGAAAGTGAACCCTTGTTCGGAACTGCTACACGCAGCATGAATGACCCTTCGTTAGAGGTACCGGTAGACGTCTTCAAGTTTCAAGCCTTTTGCGAGCATGAGCACTTGTAAGTGGTAGAGCAGCTGACTAATTTCTTCGGCACAGGCGTCGTCGCTCTCGTGCTCAGCTGCCATCCACACTTCGGCGGCCTCTTCGACAATCTTCTTGCCGATGCTGTGCACCCCAGCATCAAGCCGAGCGACCGTATCGCTTCCTTCTGGGCGGGTCTGAGCCTTCAGGCTGAGTTCAGCAAACAACTCGTCGAATGTCTTCACAAGAACCAATCGTATCTGGTCTGAGCTCGTGCAAAGTGCCGTCTGTGTCGCGGCACCTCGCTGGGCTCGTAAGCTTAATGAGCGTGCTGAGCCGCTGCAGCACGCAGTTCGGCGATGCGCGCTTCGGGTACGCCACCGTACACCGCAGAACCTGCGACAAAGGTATCTGCCCCGGCCTCTGCCGCCATACCAATCGTGTCAACTGTGATCCCGCCATCGACCTGCAACCAGATATCAAGCCCGCTGCGCTTCTTGGCTTCGGCAAACCGGCGCAATTTCGGCATCATGTCGGCCATGAACTTTTGGCCGCCGAACCCTGGTTCAACAGTCATGACGAGCACTTGATCGAACTCTGGCAGCAACTCGAGGTAGGGCTCTGGGTCGGTGCCGGGCTTTAATGCGATGCCGGCACGTGCACCGATGCTGCGAAGCTTGCGTGCGAGTGCAACTGGTTCGGCTGCCGCTTCAGCATGAAAGGTGACCGAGAAGGCTCCTAGCTCAGCGTAGCCGGGTGCCCACCTGTCGGCGTCTGCGATCATGAGGTGCACGTCAAGCGGCACCGGCGATACTGCCTGAATTCGCTCGACGATCGGTGGGCCCATGGTGAGGTTTGGTACGAAGTGGTTGTCCATCACGTCCACATGCACGAGATCGGCGGTCGCGATCGCCTCGAGCTCTGACTGTAGGTTGACAAAATCGGCCGAAAGGATGCTTGGGTTAATGCGCTGCACGGTCACCCCTCAACTGTAAATGAAACTTGGTACGTGTGTAGGTAAAGCTCGGCAGGCGTGCGCACGGAAGCTGCGCCACCGCCCTCAGTTAGCGATCTCTTGGTAGGCAAACTGCAACACCGACTCGTCGACACCGGCAAGCACGCGGGGCTTCGCAATGTCGTCAAGCACAATGAATCGCAGCATTCCGGCGCGAGCTTTCTTGTCGCGTTGCATGGTGGCGAGCAGGCCCGGCCACCGCCCGAGCGGGTACGCGAGTGGCAGCCCCAGCAGCGAGAGCACCGTACGGTGTCGTTCGACAGCAGCATCGCTCAAGCTCCCGGCCATACGACCAAGCTCTGCCGCATACATCATGCCGATTGAAATGGCGACGCCGTGCCGCCATTGATAACGCTCGGCGTGCTCAATCGCGTGACCGAGGGTGTGACCATAGTTAAGAATTTCGCGCAGGCCGCCCTCTTTAAAGTCTTCGCTCACGACGCGAGCTTTCACACCGATGGCCAATTCGATCAGTCGTCGGAACTCGGCAGTGGTGGGGTCGGTCGCGCGCGCAGTGTCGGCTTCGATGAGGTCAAGAATTTCTGGTTCTGCGATAAACCCGCATTTTGCTACTTCAGCGAACCCCGCAAGAATCTCGTTCTTTGGCAGTGTGTCAAGCAGTTCTAGGTCGCAAATCACTGCGTGTGGGGCGTAGAAG
>JAAZHL010000054.1 GCA_012510755.1 Leucobacter sp. | reverse complement strand
CGTGTGAGTCGTCGATACGCCCGAGAAGGCTGAGTTCTTTGGGTGTCAGAGTCTTTCACTGGTTCGATACCGCCCCGCGCGCCCATTCGAATGACCATGCCTGCAAGCCTGGCCCACTCGACGACCGCACCGGTATTCACGTTGAAGTGTTTCGCTGTTGCTTGTGCTGACGAGCCTGAGAGCAGCATTGAATACGCGATGCGGCGTTGATCCCATGAAACTGCCATAACGACCTCCTAGAGAAGGTGTTGCGCTGGCTCTCTGAAACCGCCCCACAGGTTCTGTTTCATCTTGCGGTAGGCAGCACGTCCGTCAACAATCATGCCGTTGGCCGGCACGCTGCCGCCCGGGCGCACGATCACGAGATCATCAACGCGCAACTCCGCCGGGCTCACCGTGACGGCCGTTTCACCCTCGACCCGCTCGGCTTCGTCGGGCAAAAGCGCAGCGAGGGAGTCGAGCGCAGAAGTGGTCTGGGCGAGCGAACGCATCTCGATCCAGTGCCCGAGCAGCATAATGACCACCAGCAGCGCGAGTTCCCACCAGAATTCGAGCTCGTGATGAAACAGCCCGAGTGTTGCGCCCCACGATGCGAGGAAGGCCACGGTGATGCCCAGGGCGATCAGCAGCATCATGCCCGGTTTGCGGGCCTTGATTTCGCCCACCGTGCCCGTCAAGAATGGGGAGCCGCCCCAGACATACATCACGGTGCCGATAACAGGTGCGATCCAGGTGGCCCAGCCTGGTACTGAATAGCCGAGGATCAGGGCAAACATTGGCGAGAACGCGACGACTGGCACCGCGAGCACGAGATTCACCCAGAACAGGCGCCGAAACTGTGCCACATGATCGCCGTGGCCGCCGTTACCGCAGTGGCCCATATGGCCAGCGTGACCACCGTGATCCTCGTGCCCAGTGCGCTCGTGGTGCTCGTGGTGCTCGTGGCCACTGTGAGGCCCGTGGTCGTGCCCGTGGCCCGAGTGTGGCTTCGTCATGGGTGTCTCCTCTCGGCTGGGCGACCGGGCCCGGTGTGCTAGGTGTACTTCCCCGACACGCAGCTCATGCGCGAGCCCGATGGGTCAAAAGATGGCTGGTTGATCAACCAGAAGTGGCTCTATGTCAGGCGCGCCCCTGGCAACACCTGCATATCAGCGTTAATGGATGCGCGATGCGGCGAACGGAAGATCTCGCAATACGGTGGCCAGGCTGAGAATGATTCGAAAGGCTGCGGCGGGGTCATGCGCAGTGCACCATTCGGGCTGTTGCCACCGAGATCTGACGACGCCCTCGGGTGGCAGTTCGATAGCGCGGCGCAAGCGGCATCCTTTACGCACGGTCATCCGACTGCCCAGCTCGCTTCGGGTGCACTCGCCGCGCTTATTGGTGCGATAGTTCTGGGGTAAGAACTTGACGAGGCGGTAAACACAATGATGCGACATCTACACTGTCGCGAACACCATGAAGTGACTACGCGAGTGCTTCAGCAGGCGATCGATTTGGCGACTGAACCACCCAGCGTTGCAGTGTTGGAGCCGTTGGGTGGCGGGTGGGTAGCTGATGAAGCGTTAGGCATCGCTGTCTACGCAGCGCTGCAGTGCCCCGAGCCAGAGAACATACTCAAGGCGTTCTCGCTCGCGGTCACCCACTCAGGTGATTCTGATTCGACGGGTGCGCTCTGTGGCAACATCCTTGGTGCGCTGCATGGAGAAGAATCGTTGCCGCCGCAGCTGGTGTTTGAGGTTGAAGGTCGGGGCACCATCCTCGAACTTGCAGATGACTTTGTCTACGAGTTCACTCGCGGGCATGAACTGCACGGCGAATACGGCCTGTACACACGCTGGACCACACGGCATCCCGGTTGGTGAGCGCATGGCTCGAACCTCCCAGACATTCGCGCTGACCGCATGAGGATTCGCACGGCTTCTCGGCTGCGGAGGTAACGAAACTGCACGCATCGGGGCCTCGGGATGCTTCAGGATCTCGAAAGTACAAAGGCTGCCGGGAGCCTCCGTGCTCTATTCGACGATGCGAGTACCCTCGAACGTCATTGCCTCACGAGTTTCGCCCTCGAGTGTTACCGTCGCAAATCCAGAAATCTGGTGCCTCTTGTCATCTTGCGTTGACCAATCGACCTGCATCGGCATCTCTTTCTCTGTGTCAGCAGCTGCGGTGCAGGTTGCAGAGGCTAGCTCCTCGTCGTAATCGCAGTTCCAGAGCTCATCATCGCTCGTGAGAATCGTGAGTGTGGTGAGGCTCGTCTTCGTAATGTCGAAAACTCCGTCTGCCGGGGGCGCACCCCAGATGTAGTCCTGGACAGTCACTTCGTAACGACCGGTGACGACATCAATCGGGGTAACGTACCCACCGCTTGCTCTGTCGTCTAACGCTTGGGTATCCGCCGAACTCGTACGAACGACCGGCACAGCGGTGGTTATCATGCATCCCGAAAGTCCTGCGATGGCGACGCATGCAACGAGCAACCCGACGGCTGCGCGGGGGAGCGGAATGTGCCGCATTGTGATGCTCTGTTGTGCGATTCTGACGAATGACAGGAGCCGAGATGTCATCTCTCAAGCCTAGCAATAGCCGACGGTGCGAGTGACGTCTCGTGCAGGGTGCTTGCGGCACCCTGCAGTGCATATTCGTTACATCAGCAATGTCCCCACTTCCGAACCAGAGTCCTCTTCCGAGGTGAGTTTGGGTTGGAATCAGAGCCCACTTCCGGCTCAAACTCACCGCGGAGGGGTGAAGACGGAGGGTGGATCGGGTAGCGGGACGAGTGGTCATGCCGTTCAACCTTTCCAGGTTTGAAATTGCGTGTGAGGGTGGCGTGCGAGACTCCGAGCTGGCGTGCGGTCGCCCGTAAGCTTGCGCCGCCCGCGATAGCGGATCGGGCTGCCTCCAGCTGGGCTGGGCTCAGTAGCTTCACCCTCGCTCGAAGGTTGACGCCGACTTCCTTGAGCCGTTTCCTCACTGTCTGAACATGCATGCCATGTTTCTGGGCAAGCTCCATTTGGGTGCGCCCGTTTGCGTAGTCGACCACGAGCGCGAGCAGAGCCTGCAACTCGCGTTCATTCATTTGTCGAGTGGTGGCTTCGGGTGGGGGATTGATCGAAGTCTTCGTGCTTGAACCGGGTCGCGGAGTGATCGTAGCCTTCGTGCCGGCTCGTACTTGAGTCGTTACTGGCAGCTGTCCTTGGAGCTTTTCAGTCGAGGAGGTGGCGATGAGTTCGTCATTTGCTTTCAGATTCGCCATCAACTGGGTGAATGCCGGAGTTGGGTGTAGCAAGGCGTTAACCAAGTCACGTACTTTGTCCAGCGACTCCTCTGATCTGATTGGCGGTTTGGTGTTGATGTTCATATGTCTATGGTCACAGCGCACCGCAGTGAAGAACTCAGCTTTTTTGATGTTGGTCGCCGAGGATCGTGGGCTCGGTCCTCTAGTCGCCGTGCTCGGCTGGGTGGTGTCACGGACCTTCGGGGAGCTACGGCGGGTGATCCACTATCTTGAGCTGTCGGGCGTTTCGCGAATGATTCCGCGAGTCGGCAGGTGACGACGCTCACCCGAGGGGCCCGCTCACAGCCTCAGCGAACGTGCTCGTTGTTGGCTGATAGAAGTCCCATTTACCGCTGCTCTCGAGTGACGAGTCCCGCCTCGACGAGCAGTTTCATGTGGTGTGAAGCCCTGAGAGAAACCCCACCGAGATGCTCAGTCAAGAAGCTCCGCGAGCAGCGCTTCAACGCG
>JAAZHL010000008.1 GCA_012510755.1 Leucobacter sp. | reverse complement strand
GCTCGATGAACGGCTTGATCGTGCCCCCGGCGACATTGTCGATGCTGACGGCGAAGTAGTCGGGCACCACGATGGCGCACTCGGGTACACGGTCGGTCAACGGCGCGGCTTGGCCATTGGCAGGCCTGCCGACGATGGGAAGCCCCGCTATGTGCTGTCGATACGTCCGGTATCAAATCAGGTGGTTGTCGGCCCGAAAGAACATTTGGCCATCACCCGCATCGCTGGCGGGCGTTACAGCCTGACGGGCGATGCTGGCTTTGACCTCACGAGCACATTCGCCTGCGAGGTGCAGATTCGTGCGCATGCTGACCCAGTGCCGGCATTTGCGACGTTAGTTGAGATCGACGAAACAGAACGCACTGAACAGCATCGAGAGAATGCGACTCATGAGATTGTCGTTGACATCGATCTCGAACACGCTGAGCCACTTATTGGTGTTGCGCCGGGTCAAAGTGCGGTGTTGTACGTGGGCACTCGTGTACTCGGGCAGTTCACGATCGACCGAGCGATCGCTGCTACGACAGCCCGGCAGCCCGCGCACGCGTGACGGCAGCGGGTAACACCGCAAGCAGTGCATCAATATCGGCTTCAGTGGTGTCTGAAGACAGAGTAAAGCGCAAGGATCCTCTCGCCACATCTTCAGGGATTCCCATAGCGAGCAGCACGTGCGACACTTCAGCCACACCAGCGGTGCAGGCTGAGCCGACTGACGCCGAAATGCCCTCGGTATCAAGTAGAAACACCAGCGAATCACCCTGGCATCCCTCGAACGTAAAGTGGGCGTTACCCGGCAGTCGTTCGACCTGGTCTGCCGCGTCCGTGCCGTCAGTGAGCGGGTCGTCGTTGAGTCTCACGTGTGGCCCGCGCAGACGTGCCCCTGGCACAGCTTCGAACACACCAGCAACCAGTTTGTCGCGCAGCGTGCGCAAGTGCCTGATGTGCTGCTCGAATTGCTCGCCATACACGAGGTCGAGTGCGGCTGCGAACGCAACGGCTCCGGCAACATCTTGGGTGCCAGATCGCGCGCGCTGTTGGCTGCCTCCGTGAAACAGCGGTTCAAGCTGAGCGGTTCTCGACATGAGCAGCGCCCCGACGCTCACTGGGCCGCCAATCTTGTGTGCCGAGACCGAAAGCGCTGCTATCCCCAGGTTCGCGAAGTCAATTGGTATCTGTCCAAGCGCGGCGATCGCATCGACATGCACCGGCACCCCTGCTTCATTCGCGACCGTCGCAAGTTCGCCGATCGGCTGAACCGTACCTACTTCATTGTTCGCCCAAAGAAATGACACGAGGGCGATGTGTTCGTGCCCTACTTCAGCTATTGCCTGCCGCAGGGTGTCCGGTCGCAGCACACCCTGCGCATCAATCGGCAGCCAGCGCACCTGTGCACCCTGATTGTCACGCAGCCATTCTGCTGCCTCGAGGGTGGCATGGTGCTCACCTTCGGCAATCAGCAGCACAGTGCGTTGCGGCGCGGCCTGCTGCCTCGCCCAATAGAGGCCTTTGATCGCAAGGTTGACTGCTTCAGTGCCGCCGCCTGTCAGCGTGACCAACGCGGGGTCACAACCGAGGTGATCGGCGATGCGTTGGCGTGCCGCTTCAAGTCGATCGCTCGCAGACTGGCCATGCCCGTGCGTCGACGCTGGGTTGCCTACCTCTGTGAGCGCGCGAACGTAAGAGTCAAGCACCTGCGCAGGCATTGGCGAGGTCGCAGCGTGGTCGAGATAGATTCGCGACATGAACTTCTGACAGGTCAGTACAGCATATTTGCCAGGCGAGTTCGCGCCGCAGCGACGCGGGGGGCAGCCGCACCCACCACTTCGAAAAGCTCGAGCAGTCGTTCTCGCACCTGGGTGCGCACATCGTCATCGGCGCTACTGCCAAACAGTTCGAGCAGGCGCAAGAAGGCGTCTTCAACGTGCCCACCAGACACGTCGAGATCGGCCACCTGCAGCTG
>JAAZHL010000404.1 GCA_012510755.1 Leucobacter sp. | reverse complement strand
TGAAGCCAGTACCGTGAGCGCCGGTGTCAGCATCGGGGGGCACACTGTCATAGGCGGCCGCGTGAACATCGGCATGAACGCATCGGTGCACCAACGCACCTTTATCGGGGGTGGATGCATGATTGGAATGGGCAGCCCTATCGCCCGCGACCTGCCCCCCTACGTCAAGGCATACGGATCGCCCGCGCGAATTCAAGGGGTCAACACCATAGGCATGCAACGCCACGGAATCGACGACACCCAGGCGGCTGCCCTGCATGCGTTGTACATGGCGGGTAATTTGCTACTCGACTCGACCGAGGCGACGTGGAGCGGCCTTCTCGCTGCAGACATCGCTCAGTGGCGCGAACGAGAGAATCGCAGGCCGGCAGCGTCGGTGCTTCGATGAGGGTCGCAATCGCCACACGCATCTACCGGCCGGAACCAGCAGCAGCATCGCTATTTCTCGGCTCGGTCGCCGACGAGCTGTTAGCTCTGGGGCACGAGGTCGACGTGTACACAGCCACGCCACCGAGTGACATCTCGTCTGAGTCGCACGGCGAACGCATACGTACAGCCCCCGTACACCGCGACAAGAATGGTTACGTTCGCGGCATCGCCGGGTACATTAGCTTCGACGTGCCGCTACTCTTTCGCTTGATGTTCTGTCGTAAGCCCGATGTTGTTTTCGTTGAGCCTCCACCCACTACCGGAGCTGTCGTGCGCGTTGTATGCGCACTGCGGCGTATTCCCTATGTCTATGACGCTGCCGATATCTGGTCGGACGCTGCCCAACTCGAACCCGTGTCGGGCCTCGTGGTACGTGTGCTGCGAGCGATCGAACGATTCGCGCTGCGCGGCGCGACGCACACAGTCACCGTTTCTGAGGGTGTCGTGAAACGCGTGCGCGAACTGGGCTCCCAACGACCAGTCACGGTGACGGGATTCGGCGCCGATACCAATCAGTTTCCGCTGACGGAATCACCCGCCGAAGACCTCTTTCTTTACGCTGGTAGTTACTCTCCTTACCATGGCGCGGACGTACTCATCGACGGCTTCGCTAAGTTCTTAAAGACACACCCTGGTTACACTCTGCGCTTTATCGGCAACGGGGCTACACAGCCCGCGCTCGAGCAGCGGGCTGAAGAACTTGGCATCACTGCGAACGTGCAACACCTTGATCCTGTGCCTCCTTATGAGTTACTGACGCACCTCGGTAGCGCAGTTGCGAGCCTCGCCACGATCAAACCGGGGACTGTCTATGAGTACTCTTACGCATCAAAAGCTTTCTCTTCACTCATGGCTGGCTGCCCTGTGATCTTCGCCGGCCCCGGCCCAACCATCGATCTGCTCGAATCAGCGAACACGCAGGTGCGAGCTGGCGTAGCGTGCGAATACACGCCATCTGCTGTTGCCGCAGCGATGGCAGGCCTAGCAGACCGGCGCGCCACGCAGGAAGAACGACGCAAGCTCTCCGAGTGGACAGCGGCCGAACACTCACTCCAAGCCGTGACGCGGCGGATAGCTAACATTATTTTTGAAACGGCAAACACCAGACGCACCGGGAGGGGCGAGACAAATGATGGCTAAGGACGAAGCTCGACACGACTTCTCACTTCGGTCGTATGCTGAAACCATCGATACGTACCGCACACAAGGATATGCGGCCACGAGTTTTGAACAATACCTTGCCGCCCCCCAAGAACGCCACCTCATTTTGCGCCACGATATTGACAACAGTCTCGAGCTAGCTATTCGCGTCGCACGCATCGAAGCCGAGCACGGCGCCAGTTCAACCTACTTCGTGCGGGTGCACGCGCTCGGGTACAACGCCCTCAGCCTACCTTCACTACTTATCTATCAGGAGCTTGAAGACCTCGGTCACGAGGTGCAGCTGCACCTCGAAGGTGGGTTACGCGAGTGCGTTGGTGGTAACGATGCCGATTGGGCCG
>JAAZHL010000403.1 GCA_012510755.1 Leucobacter sp. | reverse complement strand
TCTCAGGGGGAGTGGTGCAGGGGCGCACCATCGGAGGGCCAATTGCTATTCGCATCGGCAACACCGAATGGCCCAAATGGGTTGAGGTAATGAGCGCCGAACCCCCAGATTTGAGCGAGCGTTCGCGGGGCCGGGGCGCAGCGTTGACCCGACCGCGGCCGGGGCACGCAGATCTTGCCGGCATGCAGAAGTACGGCTTCGATGAAGCGCGGCCGGTGCTTGAGCGCGCAAGCGCGCGCGAAACAGCTGCACGTGTAGCGCTGGGAGCGGTTGCAAAGGCATTCTTGGGTGAACTCGGCATTCGTCTGGTGAGCCACACACTTTCAATTGGGTCTGTCGCAGTGCCGCAGGGTGCCCCGCACCCGCGCCCAGAAGATGTGCAGACGCTTGATGCAGATCCGCTGCGCTGCTTTGACGCAGCCACCAGCGCTCGCATGGTTGAAGAGGTCGACGACACGAAAAAGTCGGGTGACACGATCGGTGGCATCGTCGAGGTGCTGGCCTACGGGCTGCCCGCGGGGCTTGGCTCATACGTGCATTGTGACAGGCGACTCGACTCTCGACTCGCCGGGGCAATTATGGGTATTCAAGCGATCAAAGCGGTCGAGGTCGGCGACGGCTTCGAGACGACGCGGCGCCGCGGCTCAGAAGCACACGACGAACTGCATATGCGCAACGGCGAAATCGTGCGCGACACCGACCGTGCCGGCGGCATCGAAGGTGGCATGACAACGGGACAGGTGTTGCGCGTCCGTGCGGGCATGAAACCAATTGCCACCGTACCGAATGCACTACCCACGGTTGATGTGGCGAGCGGTGAAGAAGCCAAGGCGCATCACCAGCGAAGCGACGTGTCTGCGGTGCCAGCGGCCGGGGTGGTAGCTGAGGCAATGGTGGCCCTCGTGCTTGCCGACGCCGTCACCGAGAAATTTGGCGGTGATAACGTGCACGAGACCAAGCGAAACCTCGAGAACTACCTCGCTTCAATTCCCGAGACGTTGCGCACCGCTAGGGAGCTGTGAACGCTGACGACTCGGCCCCTCGCCCGGTGCCTGCCCCACCGAAGCAGCCCCTGACCAAACCGATTCCCGTCGTCGGAGGCAGCCCAGGCGCGCAGAAAAAAACGCGGCGCAGGCGACGCGGCAGAGGACGCCTGCCGAATCGAGCCATCGTCTTTGTCGGGCCAATGGCAGCTGGCAAAACAAGCCTCGGACGTCGTGTCGCAAAAGAACTCAACGTACCGTTCGTCGATTCAGACGTCGTATTTCAGCAGCGGCACGGTGCGATCACTGACTTCTTCGCGATACATGGCGAAGATGAGTTTCGGCGCATCGAGGCTGAGATCATTGCAGAGCAGCTTGCAGAGCCAGGCCTGCGGGTGCTTGCGCTCGGTGGTGGCGCAGTGCTGACCGAAAGCACGAGAACACTGCTCAAAGACTTCCCGGTCGTGCTGCTCATGACCACCCAAGCGGCCGTGTTGCGCACCGCAAACCTCGCACGCAGACCGCTGCTTCGCGATGACCCCGAAGCGTGGGGCCGAATTCTTGAGGCCCGACGACACCTCTACGTTGAAGTGGCAGATATCACCTTTCGCACCGATCGCGCCACGAAAGAACAGCTCGTTCGGCGAGTGGTCGACTGGGCGCGCGGGGTGGCGCGACGAGAGGCTCGGCGATCCTCGTTTAAAGGTCAACGCCAGAAGTCTCGCGCAACCAAACAAACCAACGACACCAGCAACCGCACAGAACAGGCAACAGAATGAGTCAGACCGACGCCGCTCGCACGCAGATTCAGGTCACCGGTGACAGCGAATACACGATCACTGTAGGGCGCGGCATCACGCAGCAAGTGGCCGCCGAACTGGGCGATCGGGTGAACAAGGTGCTGATCGTGCACACTCCCACGGTGGGGCGGGTTGCCGACGAACTGCGCGCGATGCTGCAACAGAATTACGAGCAGGTGCTGCTCGCTGAGGTGCCCGATGCTGAAGCGGCGAAGCGCGTTGAGGTTGCCGCATTCTGCTGGCAGATTCTCGGGCAGGCAGATTTCACCCGCACCGATGCGATCATCGGGCTCGGCGGGGGAGCCGTCACAGAT
>JAAZHL010000402.1 GCA_012510755.1 Leucobacter sp. | reverse complement strand
GACGTCACCCGTGCCGTGATGCAGCGAGCCGCCCAGTTGAGTCAGTTGGGTGCGGCCGGGCATGTCGCGGACCCGGGGCTCGGCTCTGCAGCGACCGGCTCCTCACCAGCTGCCGCAACACTGGTGAGCGAGTTGCCGGCAAATTCGCCGACTGCGAGTGAACAGTCGCGGCAGGGTGTCGAAGCTATGAATCAGGTCGGCCTCACCGAACGTGAGCGCGAAGTGCTGTTGCTCGTCGCAGCAGGCAAATCGAACGGCGAGATCGCGGCCGAACTGTTTCTCGGCGAGGCGACCGTGAAGACCCACGTCTCAAACCTGCTGCAAAAGGTGGGCGTGCGCGACCGCGTGCAGCTCGTGGTGTGGGCGCACTCGAACGGCGCGGTGTAGCGGCAGCAGTCAAGCTCAGACAGCCACCGTCATGCGACCAGGTCTAACGGAAGATCAGCGATATCTCTCAACCGTTCACCGTCAACCAAAGTCGCGAGCATTGAGAAGGCCTCGTCATTCTCTGACTCGTTTACCGCGTCAATAAGCTCTGGAAGCGCAAAATGATAAATGGTGTCGATATCTCCGGTGCCGAGCGCGAGAGAGGCAATTCTTGACGGTGTCGGCTCGCCTGTGACGACCGAAATATGTGGGGCCCGACCCTTTCTGTTTCTCAGGAGCCCGAGTGCCTCTGATCGGGCATTCTGTGCGCGATCAGATCGCAAAGTCCATTTGCACGAAACAACGGCATGAACGATTGGATGCTCCTGGTTTGTGCTGCGAATAGGTGTTCGACGAGCAACTTCGTCATCGACTACCCGCGCAAACTCGTTAATTTTCGAATCCGATATGGGGCTACGGAGTATCAAGACATCTGGGCTGATGTTGTATGAGTTGCCGAGCACCGTCCGCAGAGCCTCATTCTCTTTGACTGCAAGAGCGAGCTCGTCAAGGTGCCGGTAGGGAACGTAACTGGAAAGGTGGTAGTGCCCACGGCTGCCCCCTACGTTCTCTACTATCCAGTCGGCTGGCCGAATCGGTTGCAGCAAAGAGAGTGTTTTACCGAGAAATGCTGTCACGGCGGACTCGAATTGTTTACCTGAGGTCTGCCCTTGCAGCCTGGCAGCTGCAGCGTGTTCAAAAGGAATACGTTCCATAATTCCACGCGCAAGCAAGACGCTAGTTCGTTGGCTGCCATCAGCATTCGAGGGAATGTCTGTTGAGTCCAGACTCAACACACCCGACTCGATAAGCTGTCTATGAAATGCAGCACGTTCGGCTGAAAGAAGTGAACTCAAGTGCTGCTCCTCTTGTTAGGTGTGAATGCCTCTACACTACTGACGAGAAAACGAGAATGTCAGTGGCACGTCTTAGTCTTCACTCAAGGAGGTAGACATGGAACATTCGGTCCTCGAAATTTGTGCCGGCGCCGGTGGCCAATCCTTAGGTTTGCATAGAGCAGGGTTCTCGCATTCGCTAGCTATCGAAATTGATGAGCTTGCGGCAAAGACGCTATCTGACAACCTCGGCATCGAAGTTTCAATCGGTGACGTAGCAGATCCGTCAGTCTGGAATCCGGCTGACCACGTAGGCACGACGCTCCTGGCCGGCGGCGTCCCATGCCCCCCGTTCTCAGTTGCAGGCAAACAACTTGGGTCTTCGGACGAGCGAGATTTGTTTGCTTGGGCCATTGAACAGGTAGCAGTAGTCCGCCCACGAGCAGTGATGCTCGAGAATGTGCGCGGCTTGGCCGGGCCACGGTTTGCGGGCTACCGTCAACGAGTGCTCGACCGGCTCGATGATCTCGGTTACGTCGGGGAATGGAAACTTCTCACATCTGCCGACTTTGGTGTCCCGCAGCTCCGACCTCGATTTGTGCTGGTAGCGATGCACCCAGAAGACCAGAACTACTTCCACTGGCCTGAACCGACAGTGTCCCAGCATCGAACCGTTGGTGAAGTGCTCTTCGAGCAAATGGCTCAAGACGGCTGGGTCCATGCTCAAGATTGGCGAGAACTCGCCAATGGCGTCGGGCCCACGATCGTCGGCGGCAGCAAGAAACACGGTGGTGCCGACCTCGGACCAACTCGCGCGAAAGAAGGTTGGGCGAAGTTGTTTGTTGACGGTAAAGGTATTGCAGATGCCGTACCCGCCCACGACGACCCTCATCCCACGGTCAAGCTCCCCCGTTTGACCATTGACATGGTTGCGCGAGTCCAAGGTTGGAAGTTAGAAGACAACTGGCAGTTTGCAGGGCGTAAGACCGCACAATACCGGCAGATTGGAAATGCGTTTCCCCCACCAGTGGCTGAGGCAGTCGGCAAGCAGATCCTTGCGGCTCTGAATCATGTTGGCACCATTCGATCAGACATTCCCTCGGGCGCTGATCTGCACGACCCCGTCTATCGGGCGCTTTCACAGAGTCAAGAAGGGCTGACCCTCACTGAGCTGATCAATGTGTTCAACATTGACAGCGCCGTGAAGGTTCAACAACGGCTCACTGCGCTACGTCATGATTTCGATCTTGTCGAGGTGCACGACTCCCACGGCACCACACGATACAAGCTCGGGGAGTTCTTAGGGTTCGTCGGCCAAACCGATCATCAGCGACACGAGTTTCTCAAGAACCAGCGTCAGCAAGTGAGCTGAGACAGCCTAAGCAGTCAAGAGG
>JAAZHL010000401.1 GCA_012510755.1 Leucobacter sp. | reverse complement strand
GCTCGATACGACTTCAACGATGCAGTATCCGACGATCGAAGAGGTGCCGACGCCAGAAGCGGGGCGCATCGAGTTTTCGAATGTCACCTTTGGGTTTGAGGGCGCCGAACTACCCGTGATCAAGAATCTGAGTTTCATCGCAGAAGCGGGTAAAACAACCGCGATTATCGGGTCGACCGGTTCAGGCAAGACGACGCTGCTCGGTCTCATGTTGCGGCTATTCGACCCGCAACAGGGCGAGATCACCGTAGATGGGCAGCCGGTCACCCGTCTCACCCGCAGACAGCTCGCACACACGTTGGGGTTGGTGCCCCAGCGACCGTATTTGTTCTCGGGAACGATCGCGTCAAACCTGCGGTTTGGCAACCCACAAGCCAGTGATGACGAGTTGTGGACTGCGCTGCGGGTCGCTCAGGGTGAAGACTTTGTGCAGGCGAAGGAGCGGCAGCTCGATGAACCGGTGTCGCAAGGTGGCACCAGCGTGTCTGGTGGGCAACGTCAGCGGCTATCGATCGCGCGAGCCCTCGTCGCCAGACCCCGCGTCTATCTCTTTGATGATTCATTCTCGGCGCTCGACGTCGCAACCGATGCCCGCCTGCGAGCAGCGCTGCCCGAGGCCACGGCCGGGGCAACGACGATCATCGTTGCGCAGCGTGTGTCGACGATCACCGAAGCCGACCAGATTTTGGTGCTCGAAGATGGCGAGTTAGCTGGGCAGGGTACCCACACCGAGTTGCTCGGCAGCAACGAGGTGTACCAAGAGATTGTGCGGTCGCAGCTCACCGAGTCGGAGGTCGGCTAATGGCAAAGCAGAAGGCTGAAAACGGCATGAACAGCGACAGCACCACCCCCGCCACCGCCACGACAGAACTTGGCGAGTTCGACCTGCCCGACGACTACGCTCCGGCGGGTGACGACTGGTTCGGCGACCAACCAGTGAGAAAAGCAAAGCATTTCTGGCCCTCTGCGAAACGCCTCATTGGCCTGCTCGCACCCGAAAAGTGGCTGTTCTCACTCATCGTGCTGCTCGTGATCGGGTCGGTCACCCTGACAGTCATTGCCCCCAAGATTCTGGGGCAAGCCATGGACGTGATCTTTAACGGGGTGCTCGGCGCACAGTTGCCGGCTGGCGTTTCTCTTGACGAAGTGATCGCTGGCCTGCGCACACAGGGCAACGACCAGTTCGCGGACGTGTTGGCCGGGTCGGGCGCAGTACCGGGTGAGGGAATTGATTTTGCTCTGCTGGGTCGGCTGATCCTCGTCGTACTCGCGTTGTATACGTTCGCATCGGTGCTCATGTGGCTGCAGGGCTTCCTGCTCAACAGCTTGGTGATGCGAGTTGTCTACAAGCTGCGTAAAGACATCGAAGAGAAAATCAACCGGCTGCCGCTGTCGTATTTCGATGGGCGTCAGCGCGGCGACGTGCTTTCGCGGGTGACCAACGACGTCGACAACATTCAACAGGCGTTGCAGCAAGCCTTTTCGCAGCTGGTGCAGTCGGTGCTCACGATCATCGGCATCGGTGCGATGATGTTCGTCGTGTCGTGGCAGCTTGGGTTGCTTGCGCTCGTCGCCCTTCCGCTGTCGGCAATCATTGTGGGGCTTGTCGGTGTGCGCGCTCAGAAGCTGTTCACCGCGCAATGGAAGCGAACCGGCGACCTCAACGGGCACATCGAAGAGACCATCACCGGTCATGAGCTGGTGCACGTGTATGACCGCGCAGGCGACATGACCGAGATTTTTGACGAGCGCAATGAGAGCCTTTACGACGCCTCATTCAAGGCGCAGGCACTGTCGGGCGCAATGATGCCAGCTATGCAGTTTGTGCAGTACCTGACCTATGTGTTGATCGCTGTGGTCGGCGCGTTGCGCGTGACTGCAGGGCAGATGACGCTTGGTGATGTGACGGCGTTCATTCAGTAGTCTCGTGAGTCTGCGCAGCGCATCGGTGAAGTCGCGGGCATGGCCAATATGTTGCAGTCGGCTCTGGCCTCGGCCGAGCGCACGCTCGAATTGCTCGATGCCGACGAGCAAGACACAGAAACGGTGCGCGAGCATCTGCCTGAGCGGGCGACCGGGCACGTCGTATTCGAGAATGTGTCGTTTAGCTATGACCCCTCCGAGCCGCTGATTGCTGACCTGTCACTCGAGGTGCAGCCGGGCCACACCGTTGCGATTGTTGGCCCTACTGGCGCGGGCAAGACGACGTTGGTCAACTTGATTATGCGCTTTTACGAGCTCAATGCCGGCCGCATCTTGCTTGACGGTGTCGACATCACTGGGCTCTCGCGCGCTGAGTTGCGCGGGCACGTGGGCATGGTGCTGCAAGACGCGTGGTTGTTCAACGGATCGCTGCGCGACAACATTCGGTATGGCAGGCTCGACGCGACCGATGACGAGGTCATCGAGGCGGCGAAGGCGACCATGGTCGACCGTTTCGTCAGGCAATTGCCTGAGGGCTACGACACCATCATCGAAGAGAACGCGTCGTCGCTGTCTGCTGGTGAACGGCAATTGTTGACCATTGCGCGGGCGTTCATCGCTAACCCGTCGCTGCTGATCCTTGATGAGGCAACCTCTTCGGTTGACACCCGCACCGAGCTGTTGGTGCAGCAGGCGATGCAGGCTTTGCGTGCTGATCGCACGTCGTTTGTGATTGCGCACCGGCTATCGACGATCCGTGATGCCGACACGATATTGATGATGCAGAATGGCCGCATTGTTGAGCAGGGCACACATGAGCAATTGATGGCAGCTGGGGGTGCGTATTTCTCGCTGTACCAAGCACAATTTGCTGGGGCAGAGACGTCTGTCGATGACGGCTCGGCAGTTTGAGGTCAGTTGCAGAGCGCACCCGTTGCGAGAGACCTCATCGTAATTCTTGGGTTGTTTTCTGCGCATGTAGCTGATTTAATGCTGAATGGGTCGTAACTCAACAGGGTTGCGGATTTGGGGGTGCTTCGGCACCAAAACATTCGGAGGAATTCGGCCTGAATTCGTCTCTCACTTTTGAGACTCATCGAGACAGTACACCAAAGCGGAGGTTCAGGCGCGGCATCGCCTGGGCATCAGGTGCCGCTCTTACGCTCATGTCGGCGGTGTCGATCGCACCGCTCGCGGCGACGGCTGACAGTCGTGAGAGCCACTTGCCAGCTGGCGTGGAGTCGGCCGGTCATAGCCACGGCTTGTTCGCAGATATTTTGGGTCTCGATCTCGCGGCCACTGCACAGGCGCAGAGCGCATTCGACAGCGGCTCGACCGACTGGCCAGAGCTCAGCCCGGCAACTGGGGTGCATCAGCTTGATCTCACCCTGCTCGGTGGCCTGAACATCAGCGACATTATCGGGCTGCAGGGCATTACGCTGCCACTCATCACGACCCCGAGTGGCGGCCCAGGCCTCTTGGACCTCGGTGAATCACTCGGCGCGCTCGGCGCAAAGTCCACATCAACGAGCCTTATTGACACGCTCGCCTTTGCGGGTGTGGTTGACGGCGCAGGCAACGTGCAGCTTGACCCCAACAGTGACGAAATTCGCAACCTCGAAAACGCGAAGTTGAACCTCAACCCGCTGCTCACGCAGTTGCTCGGTCAGACGGTCGCAGACACGCTGCTCGACGAAGCATCGATTCAGATCGGCGCCGTCGGTTCTCAGGCCCACGCGGTGAACGGTGAGGTCGACCGCACCTACATGGTGGCCGACCTACAGGCCGACGTGCACAGCCCGTTGATCGGCACCCTCGTTGGCGATGTGGTGCAACCGACCATTGCCGGGCTCGTTGCTCCGATCGACACCCTGTTTGATACCAACGGCGCCGTGCACACGTCGTTGAATGGGACCATCAACACGTTGAACGCGCTGCCGCTCGTGAGCGCCACGCTCGGCGATTTTGGTGTTGACCTCACGCCGATCGTGACTGCGCTCAATACGCAGTTGATTGCAACTCCGCTGAAGAATCAAGAAGAAACTCTTGAGATCAACCTGTCGAACGGCCTGGTCACGATCGATCTGGCGAAGCTGGTCATCGAAGACCACCCAACCGCCACTACGCTGAACGACCTCGACCCCAACACCGAGGTGCTGAGCGCGGGCGTCGTGAACGCGATTCTCGCGGGTGTCACTGACGCGCTCACCGGCGCTGGTAGCAATTCACTGACCTCGAAGGTCGTGCAGATTGTCACCGACGGCATCTACAACGCGTCAGTGACGATTGATCTGAACGTGACGGTTGGGGTTAACGCGGGGCTGCTCGGAGTACACAACGTGGTTGAAGGGCCCGTGACCATCGACGCCACGATTGGCGGGTTGGTCGGGGCCACCGGCCATGCGACCCCCGTGATCGATGTCTCGGGCGTGGCATTGCTGCCGGGGCTCGGCTCGATCTGTGTGCCGC
>JAAZHL010000400.1 GCA_012510755.1 Leucobacter sp. | reverse complement strand
GGCGAGAGGTAGTCGCGCAGCAGCCTGTCGCTCTCTTCTTCGTTGAAGGTCTCTTTGGTCGACTTGTCTTTGACCAACTCGATGCCAAAGAAATAGCCTTCTCCGCGCACGTCGCCCACGATATCAATGTCGAGCAGCTTCTCAAGTTCTGCGCGAAACAGCGGGCTGTTCTCACGTACGCGCCCGTTAAGGTTCTCTTCTTCGAAAATATCGATGTTTGCTAGGGCTGCTGCCGCTGCGGCAGGGTGACCGGCAAACGTGAAGCCGTGGTAAAACGTGTGTTCTGTGGAGTTGAACGGTTCTGACACCTTGTCGGCAACGAGCATTGCACCCATCGGCACATACCCCGAGGTGATGCCCTTCGCTGAGGTGATGATGTCTGGCTCGTAGCCGAGCACGCTTGAAGCGAAGAAATCACCAATGCGGCCGTAAGCGCAGATCACTTCATCGCTCACGAGCAGCACGTCGTATTGGTCGCAGATCTCGCGTACTCGCTTGAAGTAACCGGGGGGCGGCGGAAAGCAGCCACCCGAGTTCTGCACGGGTTCGAGAAATACTGCGGCGACAGTTTCAGGGCCTTCGAAAAGGATCGCCTCTTCGATGCGGTTCGCCGCCCATTGGCCAAAGGCCTCGAGGTCGGTCGGCGCGCCCATTTCTTCAGCGCGATAGTGGTTCGTGTTTGGTACCCGATGCCCACCCGGGGTCAGTGGCTCGTAGAACTTCTTCATATCGGGAATGCCGGTGATCGCCAGGGCGCCCTGGGGTGTGCCGTGATAGGCGACCGCACGTGAGATCACCTTGTGCTTCATCGGCTGGCCCTTAATCTTGAAGTAGTGCTTCGCCAGTTTGAAGGCTGATTCAACGGCTTCGCCACCACCATTGGTGAAAAACACCTTGTTCATTTGGCCAGGAGCAAATGACGACAGCCGTTCAGCCAACTCGATGGCGGCAGGGTGCGCATACGACCAGATCGGCATGAAGTCGAGCTGTTTCATCTGTTTTGCGGCTGCCTCGACGATGCGGTCGCGGCCGTGACCGGCGTTGACGACGAAGAGCCCGGCGAGACCGTCAATGTACTTCTTGCCCTCGGAGTCGAAGATGTGGTGGCCGTCGCCGCGAACGATCACCGGCACGCCATCGTTCATGACCTTGCGGTTGGTGAAGTGCGGCCATAGATGGGTTCTTGCTTTTTCTTGGAGGTCGGCGGTGTTCACCGACGCTGTCGGATCGTAAGACATGGTTATCGTGTTCCCCAGTCGTATTTCTGTTTGTTCAATTGCAGGTAAACGAACGTTTCGGTAGCAGCGACCCCGTCGACCTGTCGAATCTTCTGATTCAGCAGCTCGATCAGAGCGTCGTCGTCTTCGCAGACGATTTCAGCGAGAATGTCGAATGATCCCGCGCTCAGCACGACATACGTAACTTCTGGCATCTCGCTCAGACGGTCGGCGACGACTCTGGTGTCGCCTGAAACTCGAACGCCGATCATGGCCTGGCGGCTAAACCCCAGGCGCATCGGGTCGGTCACTGCCACAATCTGCATGACCCCGGCATCTGTGAGCTTCTGCACCCGCTGGCGAACGGCGGCCTCGCTCAGGCCGACTGCCTTGCCGATTTCGGCGTACGAACGACGCCCATCTCGCTGAAGCTGCTCGATGATCGCCTTTGACGTCGCGTCAAGCGGTGCGATTGTTCGTTGGGTGCTCACATTACAGATCATCTCACTGATGTTTCGTGCCCGCAACTGCGAGATTCGAAGCAAAAGCCCAATTAGCCTTCGAAATCAGTGGCAAGACAATTGCTTGTATAACTGTTCCGTCAAGAATTCGGCGAAATTCGCGAGTCAGTATTGGCAAGTCGGTGGTCAATGTGCCATATTCGAGATGATCGACCGTAGGCAACGGAGCCTTTGGCCCAAGCCCGCTTTCGAAAACCGAATTTCAACGCAAGGAGCCCATCGTGTCGCGTCCCATGCCCGAAGACCCCATTGTTCGCAATATTGTGAGTCTCATTCGTCAGCAGCAGTTCAACCGACGGCAATTGCTTAGGGGCGCTGCTGTCGCAGGGGCTGGCCTTGGCACGCTCGGTTTGGCATCGTGCGCTGGCGGCGGCGGTGGCTCAGCAGATGGAATCGTGTGGGGCAACTGGACCTACTACCTCGATTTTGATGAGGCCACCGCAACGAACCCGACGCTTGATGCGTTCATCGAAGAAGCCGGCTTCAACGTGCAATACGTTGAAGATATCGACGATAACAACACCTTCTACGGCAAGATCAAAGATTCGCTGCAGCTCGGCCAATTTACGGGCTACGACACCATCACCATGACCGACTGGATGAACGCCAGGCTCATCGACGACGGTCAGGTGCAAGAGTTTGACTACACAAACCTGCCGAATGTCACTGCGAACCTGCTCGAATCTGAGTGGGATGCGCTGCCTGAAGATCCGGGCCGTAAGTTTTCTATCCCGTGGCAGTTGCCGACAACCGGCTGGGCCTGGAATAAAGAGGCGCTGCCAGGGGGACTGCGCACACTTGACGATCTGCTGAAGCCCGAGCTCAAAGGCAAGGTGCAGGTGCTCAGCGAGATGCGCGACACCATTGGCCTGATTCTGTCTGGGCAAGGGGTCGACCCCGCTGGCGACTGGGGTGACGCGGAGTTCGACAATGCCATGGCCTGGCTGCAGGACGCGCTCGACAGTGGCCAAATCAACAACGTGAAGGGCAACGACTACACGATTGACCTTGAAACCGACACGATGCTTGCGGGCTTCGTCTGGTATGGCGACGTAGTGATGATGAACACCGACCTTGGCGACCTCTGGGGCGTAGAGATCCCAGAGTTCGGCGGCATGGTTGCCCGAGACTCCTTCACTATTCCAAACGGCACATCGGCTGAGAACAAGGCGATGGTTGAAGAACTCATTAACTACTATTACGAGCCAGAGATTGCTGCCGAAGTCGCCGCCTACGTTGCGTATGTCACTCCGGTGCAGGGGGCGCAAGAGGCAATGGCTGACATCGACCCAAGCCAGGTGAATAACCCCGCCATCTTCCCGAGCGAGAGCG
>JAAZHL010000447.1 GCA_012510755.1 Leucobacter sp. | reverse complement strand
TCTCTGAATAGCTGTAAATCCAATGCTTCCAATGCTTCGAGATCGGCTTTCCCGTCGACATCCCTCGGAGCTTCACTTTTGGGACGATAGTAATTATCCAAAGAGATCTGTACGGGATCATACCCTAAAAGACGAAGCTATATGGCCAATCGTTTTGAAAAGGTAGTCTTGCCTGAAGATGAAGGACCGGCAATAAAAACTACCTTGACCGTAGCCTTTCTGACTACCATATCCGCGATATCGGAGATTTTACGATGTTGGAGATCTTCATTCATCCTGATAAAGGTCTTGATGTCTTTCGAACCGCAAATTTGATTCATTGCGCCCAAACAATCGACTTTCAGGATATTTCCCCAGATTTTGTACTCCCTGAATACTGAAAAAAGTAATGGATTATCTTTAAACATATCCAATGTAAGAGGAGTCTTTGCATGTGGATAGCGTAAAAGCATTCCCCGATCACCGTACGGGCGAAGATCCCACAACGAAATTAACGCAGTAGAATGCAACAACGGTTCATACGAAATATCAAGAAAGTCGTCACAACGATATAATGTGATGGTAGGATCGTTGCGGTATTCCAGTAATGTCGCAGTGGCCGTGAATCCTTCGCGTGAGAAATATTCCAAGGCAGCCCTGTAGGAAAGCACTTCACGTTCGATGGGAATATCTTGTTTTATCAATGTACGCATGCACTCGTCCAGTGCTTTAACATCCTTTGGGTCTAGTCCGTAGATTTGGTCATATGTATAGTAATACCCATCTCCGAGTGAATGCCCGATGACCAGATTCCTCTCGGGAAACAGGTGATGGCTTGCCAATGCGAGGAGATAGCACATCGTGTGCCGATACATACGTTTCCCCAAGTCGGAAAAAAGCCTTTGTAATTCAATGGTCACATCTGTTTTCAATCGTGCTGAGAACGGCAACAATTCATTGTCAGCCCGAACTGCGACGATAGGGTTATCTTTGTATTCGAGGTGCGAGGTATCGATGCCGAAACATGTCTCCAGGCACTCTTGCACGGTAATTCCTGAAGCTACTTCATAGGTATTGCCATTGTGAAACAATCGGATGGTTTTTGTTTTCTCAAATGATTTCATTGGTACTCCTGGGATGGTGTTTTTTGATGCCCGCTTCTAATGGTGTGTTTATCGAGAGAATACCCCCAATATGAAGACTCGAGAAGGCGTACGATATCTTGGCTTTCCATCTCTTCTTGCGCACCGAACATGGCTGCATCGTGTTGTGCGATCGATGCGATGGCAGCGAACTGTGCAGGTAGTACTGCTTTGCTGCCGTTTGAATCCAGGATATCGTAGAACCTAGTTGGAAGGGTATGCTGCAAAATATGCCGTAAGTTTTCAGTAAGTATATTTACAGTATCGATAAACATAGAGGCACTTTTCACATGTTTCTCAGTTATTTGCTCTTGTTCTTCTTTAAATCCCAGCTCAAGTTGTTGTTCTCGATGCAATAGCTCCAACTTCTCGATCCGTTCAAAGAGTTGGGTTAAAATCGGGTCGGTTTTATGTAAGTGATAATCAATAACATAAGGGGAAAGGATCGATACCGCTTGCGTATACTGAATACTACTGACAGCACAAATCGCATTTGCTATTGCTTGTACGGACGCCGCACGAGAATGGGAGCATGATTGTCCTACCAGATAACTAGCCACTGCCAATTGGAGTCGAGCTTCACTGTCGATAGGCATTGACACCGCCCGTGATGCCCACGTGAATATCAAATACATCGCTCTAGTGGCCAATTCAATGCTCAATGGATTAGTTCCGAGAGCT
>JAAZHL010000399.1 GCA_012510755.1 Leucobacter sp. | reverse complement strand
CATGCGCGCGCGATTCTCTCGCTCGACGGTGAAACTGACCGCAACGAGGCCATGGCGAGGCTTGCCAACAAGATCATCAACGAGGGGCTTTCGGTTCGAGCAGCCGAGGCAGCCGCTGGGGCAATCCCGAAGGGTCGCAGCGGTAAGAAGCCCCGGGCCGGTGGCGTGCAAGCGCAAATTGACGAGATTGCCGAACGGTTGGGTGACCGCTTCAACACTCGGGTGGCGATTAAGCTCGGTGCAAAGAAGGGTCAGGTGACCATCGATTTTGCGACGGTCGCTGATCTGAAGCGCATTCTCACCGAACTCGGCGACCCAGGGTTCTAAACAAAACTTCGCTCACCAGTTGGCTAGACTCATGCGCAACCCCACAAAGGAGTGCGTGTGACTGACTATGCAGTGATTGGTGCAGGCCCGTCTGGCCTTGCGATGGCGCGAGCATTGCAAAAGTTTGGCATCGCAGTAACTGGGTACGAAGCATCGCACAGTGTGGGCGGCCTGTGGGACATCACGAACCCCCGCAGTACGATGTACGACTCGGCGCACCTCATCTCATCGCGCACCACGACCCAGTTCAGTGAGTTTGCAATGCAGACCACGGCAGACTACCCAAGCCACCGGGTGATGCAACAGTACTTTGCTGATTATGCTGACGCGTTTGGGCTTCGTGAATTGTTTCGCTTTGACACGCGGGTGACGGCAGTTGAGCCAGCCGATGCAGGCGGCTGGCTGGTCACCGCGGCCGGGCCAGACGGCGAGACCACCGCTCACTACCGCGGGGTGATCCTCGCAAATGGCACGCTCGCCGAGCCAAACGTGCCTAACTTTGCCGGCGAATTCGCGGGTGAAATCATGCACACGAGCAAGTACAAACACCCCACGCAACTTGCCGGTAAACGCGTGCTCATCATCGGGGCCGGTAATTCTGGGTGCGACATCGCAGTCGATGCGGTGCACCACGCCGCCAGCATCGACATGAGTGTGCGCCGGGGCTACTACTTCGTGCCGCGTTACATTCTTGGTAGACCAAGCGACACCCTGAACCAGGGCAAACCGCTGCCAAGGCCAATCAAGCAGTTCGTCGACAAGCACCTGCTGCAAGCATTCACGGGTGACCCGGTGAAGTTCGGTTTTCCGAAGCCAAACTACAAGATCTACGAGTCACACCCGATCGTCAACACACTCATCTTGAACCACCTTGGCCAGGGTGACCTGCGCATCATGGCAGATATTGAGCGATTCGACGGTCACACGGTGCATTTCGCCGACGGGCGCCACGATGATTACGATCTCATCTTGTTGGCGACCGGGTACAAGCTGGACTACCCGATGGTCTCGAAGGAACACCTCAATTGGCGGGGCATGGCACCAGACCTCTTCTTGAATATTTTCACCCCGTCATTCAACGGGCTCTATGTCATGGGCATGGTCGAAGCGTCAGGGCTTGGCTGGCAAGGCAGATACGAGCAGGCAGAACTCATCGCCAGCTACCTGCACGCTGAACAACACGACCCGCAACGCGCCGAGCGGTTTCGTGATCGTGTCACCCTGCAGCCCTGGCCAGATCTCACGGCAGGGTACAAATACCTGGGGCTTGAGCGCATGTCGTACTACGTCAACAAAGACGCCTACAGAAATGCGGTGCGGCACGAGACACATGCCATACACGCGGCCTACGCCGAGGCCGCATCCCACTAAGATCAACATCGCGAAGATCGTTCGCAGCAGGTGAATCGCGCAAGGAGGCACGATGAACATCGACGAGGTAGTGCTCAATTTCGCGCCCGGTACGCTCATGATCCTGAACGTCGTGCTTGCGCTCATCATGTTGGGCATCGCGCTCGATGTGGCTCCCTCAGACTTCAAGGTGGTCGCCAAGCACCCGAAGCCATTCGTCATCGCCATACTTGCACAACTGCTCGTCTTGCCAGCCGTCACGTTTGGTTTGACCTTCGTGCTGCCAGTACAGCCATCGATGGCACTCGGCATGATCCTCGTGGCGTGCTGTCCGCCAGGCAACATCTCGCAGGTGTTGACACACCGCGCTGGTGGCAATGTGGCGCTGTCAGTGTCTATGACCGCGGTGGCCAACCCCCTCTACATCGCTGCACTGCCGCTCTCAGTCGCCTTCTGGGGCTCACTGCACCCGACGGCCCGCACCTTGCTGCGTGAGGTGAGTGTCGATCCTTGGCGAATGCTGCTCGAAATCTTTCTCATCATCGGGCTGCCGTTCATTATCGGACTCACCGTTCGGGCAAAGTTTGAGGCGTTTGCGAAGCGAGTGCAGCCGTTCGTGAAATGGTTCAGTCTCATCGCCCTGTTCGGTTTCATTGTCGGGGCACTCGCTGGCAACTGGTCGTACTTCATGGCATTTCTCGGCATCATTCTGTTGGTGGTGTTCGTGCATGACGCCGTGGCCCTTGCGATCGGCTATGGCACCGCCTACATTGGCGGCCTGGGCACACGCGAGCGAAAGGCGATGACGTTTGAAGTGGGGATTCGCAATGCCGGGCTCGGCCTCGGGCTGGTCTTCACATTTTTTGGCGGGCTAGGCGGCATGGCGATCGTTGCGGGGTGGTGGGGCATCTGGGACATCATCGCCGGAATGATCGTCGCAAGTCTGTGGGCACGTCATACGAAGCGCCGCACCGGTTCAGAAAAGGGAGACCCGAGCGGCAAGAGCGTGCCCCTGTCAGACAGCGTGCGTGCGGGCTCAGGTCAGCAGGGTGATGCCGCGTGACTCGGGTGTTGGTGACCGGCGGGGCGGGGTTTCTTGGCGCGAACGTATCAACCGCGCTCGCTGCTCGGCCAGATGTTGCTGCCGTCTACATGGCAGATGTCCGTCAGCCACAGACGCTGCCGCCGGGTGTCACATTTGTGCACTGTGACGTGACTGATGCTGATGGCATCGCACCCCTGCTGCGCGAGCATGCCATTGACACGGTCGTGCATCTGGCGGCGATCGTCAACCCAGGGCGCGATGTATCGCTTGAATACCGCGTTGATGTCGATGGCTCGGCGAATGTGCTCGCGGCGTGTGTTGCCGCTGGCGTCACACGCATTGTTGTGTCGAGTTCGGGTGCGGCCTATGGGTACCATGCCGACTCCCCCGCGCTTATCGACGAACTGGCGCCGATTCGCGGCAATGACGAGTTTGCCTACTCGCGCCACAAGCGTTTGGTCGAAGAAATGCTTGCGAACTATCGCGCCGAACACCCCAAACTCGAACAGGTCGTGTTTCGCATCGGTACCATCTTGGGCCCCACGGTGAGCAACCAGATCACTGCACTGTGGGACGGTAAGCGAATTCTGCATATCGCGGGCAGCGATTCACCCTTCGTGTTTATTTGGGTTGATGATGTGGCGGCAGCAATGGTGCGAGCGGCAACCGATGGCCCGGCAGGCATCTACAACGTTGCGGGCGACGGGGCGATGACGGTGCCTGAGATCGCCACACGACTGAATAAGCCTCTCTTCACTATCTCTGCGGGGCTCTTGCAGGCAGCGCTGTGGCTTGGCCGTCGCTTGCGACTGACTGAGCACGGCCCCGAGAAGGTTAGGTTCTTGCGGTACCGGCCAGTGCTCTCGAATGAGCGCCTGAAACGAGAGTTCGGTTTCACGCCGAAATTCACCTCACGGCAAGCGTTCGAACAGTATTTGGCAACCCACCCGGCGGTGGCGCGCGAGTGACGCGGTCCCCGGTATAGCGCAGGTGTGGCGCAGGTGTGGCTCGACCGTAGGCGCGACGAGGGTACGAGGCGCAGCCACCACCGTTAGTCGGCGTATTGCGAGGTAATGCCGAGATATTCTTCGAGGCTCAGGCCCGATGAGAACAGCTCGGTTGCCACGTCGACACCGAGGTATCGCAGGTGCCAGGGCTCCCAGATATAGCCGGTGATGTGTTCTTTGCCTTGCGGGTAGCGAATCACGAAACCATAGTGGTGGGCGTTATCGCGCACCCATTGCCCCTCGGCGGTGTAAGCGAAGGCCTCATCGATCGTGTTGAGGTCGAAGGTAAGCCCGCTTTGGTGTTCGCTGTGGCCCGGCCGCGCCGAATAACGGTCGGCTTCGGCTCGACCGTCTGCCGCCACGTAGCGGTTATAGATCGACTCTTGCGCCCCATATGAGCGAAAGCCGCTCGAGATGTAGAGGCCCAGGCCGAGCGACTCGGCATCGGCTTGCATGCGATCAAACGCCGCGACAGTTTCGGCGGTGAGCCCGTCGCCGTACCAGCTTGGCAGTGCGTACGTTTTATTTACTACGAGGATCCCCCGCATGTACGTCGGCTCAATCGATGCGGGGTCGAGGGCCTGTGTCGCCTCGGCGTGCGATGCGACGACAGCTGCCCAACTCGTCTGATAGGCGGCCATCAGTGCGGCGAGGTCGGCTTCTGCCGTGGGCTCGGCGAGGGCCGCGAGAGCTGCCGCGTAGACGTCTTTCGTCTCTTGGCTCGCGAGTTCTGGTAGTTCTGCCGTGGTGCCGTGCTCGTGTGCCGCGTCGATGACGCGAGCACTCGCCTGTGCAACGTTGGCTCGCGCCGACTCCACCCGTTCGGTGGCACGGGTGATGAGGGCGAGTTGCGCGCGGACCCGCACTGCCTGTGCGTTCATCTCTGCTGCGGCGCCTTGCAGGCCGGCGCGGTCGAGTTCGTCTGCGTTGGGTATGGATGGTGGTGTGGCTGGTGCAGCAGGTTCGTCTGCCGGTGACGGCGGCGATGTGATCTCGGCGAGGCGGGTGAGTGAGGCCTCGAGCGAGGTCTTGGATGCGGCGTCTGCGAGCAGGGTCGCATCAGTGATGTTTAACAACGCGGTGGCGGTGAGATGTGCTTCGATCGCTGCAGCATGCGCAGACTCTTGATCTGTCGTTGCGGCACTGAACGCAGCTTGTGCGTTGTCGAGTGAGTCGCGCGCCTCATTAAACGCACTGTGCGCCTGGGCGTTTGCAAAGAGGTTGAAGCCGACAAGGGTTGCCGCTGTGACCACCACGATCGCTGCAACGATCGCGACGAATGAGATGGTCTTCTTCTTACCGAGAGCCATTGCACAATTCTAGAATGCATAAGGCGCGGTGGCCTGTGCATTCGACACTGGCCACCGCGCCTTATGGGTGGACGGCTTAGATGATGCCTTCGAGCTTCTGCTCGATCGCCTGCTTCGGCATGGCGCCGATCAGCTCGCGCACCTCTTCGCCACCCTTGAACACCTTCATGGCGGGAATCGAAGTGATGCGGTACTGCGAGGCGAGCGCTGGCTCTTCGTCCACGTTCACCTTCACGATGCGAATCTTGCCCTCGTGCTCCTTGGCGATCTCGTCAAGCACCGGTGCGACCATGCGACACGGGCCGCACCAGGCCGCCCAGAAATCGACGAGCACCGGAATCTCGCTTTGCAGCACGACCTTGTCGAAGGTCTGCTCACCTACGTTAATTGCTTCAGACATGATTACTCCTTCGGGTAGCTGTTACTTGTCGTCGAATGACGCCAAATACTGTTCGGCATCGAGTGCTGCAACCGTGCCAGACGCAGCAGCAGTAATGGCCTGCCGGTAGTGCGGGTCAACAACGTCGCCAGCTGCGAACACACCCGCAACTGAGGTCTTTGACGTGCGGCCCTGCACCGCGATCGTGCCCTCTTCGGTGAGATCGAGCTTGCCGTGCACGAGGTGGGTGCGCGGGTCATTGCCGATAGCCACAAACAAGCCACCGATTGCGAGCTCACTCGTCTCATCAGTGACCGTGTCGCGCAACGTCACACCAGTGACCTCACCCTCACCGTGAATCGCTTCGATAGCCGAGTTCCAGATGAACTCGATCTTCTCGTTGTCATGTGCGCGCTGCTGCATGATCTTCGAGGCCTTGAGCTCGTCCCGGCGGTGAATGACATACACCTTGTCAGCGAAGCGGGTGAGAAACGTCGCCTCTTCCATCGCCGAGTCACCGCCGCCGACCACCGCAATGGTCTTCTCGCGAAAGAAGAACCCATCGCAGGTTGCACACCACGATACGCCGTGCCCCGACAGGCGATCCTCGTCGGGCAATCCCAATCGACGATACGCTGAGCCGGTCGCAAAAATCACTGCGCGTGCCTCATGCACCGTGCCATCGCTCGTGGTGACCTTCTTGACATCGCCCTCGAGATCGAGATCGGTGACATCTGCATACTGCACCTGAGTGCCGAAGCGCTCAGCCTGAGCCTGAATCTTCTCCATCAGATCGGGGCCTTGAATACCCTCAGGGAACCCGGGAAAGTTCTCGACGTCCGTCGTATTCATCAGCTCACCGCCGGGCTCAACCGAGCTCGCGAACAAGAGCGGGGCAAGCCCTGCACGAGCCGCATAAATTCCGGCAGTCAAAGCTGCCGGGCCCGAACCGATAATGATGATCTGATGCATGCTGCTCCTTGAAGGCGTGCCAAGACAGTGTCGACAAATGCCGCGTACTAGTTGCAACAATCTTATGGCGCGGTTATTCCGTCTCGCTGAGACCAGCAGGTGTGCTCGCTTGCGCGTCAGCGCACCGCCGCTTAATTGACCGCCACACACCGAAGCCGAGCAAGAGTGCGGTCGCTGAACCGAGCACCACCATGATGATCGTTTCGACTGTGGTGCGCAGCGTAAGGT
>JAAZHL010000398.1 GCA_012510755.1 Leucobacter sp. | reverse complement strand
GGCTGACATGGGCGATGCTGCATCGATCGATGCAGCATTCACCGAGGTCGAAAATGCCCTTGGTGCGGTCGAGGTGATTGTTGCCAACGCAGGCATCACCCGCGACATGCTGCTGCTCAGAATGAGCGAAGAAGACTTCACCGATGTGATCGACACGAACCTGACCGGCGTATTTCGCGTCGTGAAGCGGGCAGCCAAGGGGCTGCTCAAGGCGCGATTTGGTCGCATTATTTTGATTTCAAGCGTGGTCGGACTTTACGGTTCGCCAGGCCAGGTCAACTATTCATCGTCGAAGGCTGCACTCGTGGGTTTTGCCCGTTCGGTGACCCGTGAGCTCGGCGGGCGAGGCATCACTGCCAACGTGATTGCGCCAGGTTTTATCGAAACAGACATGACCGCAGAGCTTGCTGAGTCGCAGAAGCAGCAGTATCTGAGCTCGATTCCCGCTGCCCGCTTCGGGCAGGTCTCTGAGATTGCCGGGGTTGCCGCTTGGCTTGCGGGCGATGATGCTGCCTACATTTCGGGTGCCGTGATTCCAGTCGACGGCGGCCTAGGCATGGGGCACTAAATCTCGTCGCAGCAAAATTTGTCTCGGTAGATTTAGCCTCAGCAAATTCTGCAGTAGTCAAGGCCCTCTTGTATTTATGCGGTGACCTACTAGCGTGGGGGGCATGACTGAACATACCGCAGCTCACGCCCGCACGCTCGCCGAACTGTACGACGCACCAGAGATTCTTCGAGTCGTGAATGTGTGGGACGCCGTCAGTTGCAAAGTGGTGAGCGAATTGTCCGGCACGAAGGCTATCGCAACGGCGGGTCACGGCATCGCTGCGAGCCATGGGTATCCCGACGGCGAGAAGATTTCACTTGATCTCATGATCGCCGCGCTCGAACGTATTGTTCGGGTGACCAATCTGCCGGTTTCTGCCGATCTCGACGGCGGTTTTGGGGACTCCGCTGAAGCGGTGCGGCGCGCAATTGGCGTGGGTGTGAGCGGGGCAAATATCGAGGATCAGATGCGGTCACTCACCGACTCTGCCCAACTGATGCGCAACGCCGTGGCTGCCGGCGAGCGTGAGGGGGTCGCGTTTGTGCTCAACGCAAGGACTGATGCGCTGATTAAGGGTGGTGATCGTCCACGCGACGAGGCGATCCGTGACGCCATTGAACGCGGCCGCGCCTACCTTGAAGCGGGTGCACACTGTGTGTTCGTGCCCGGCGTGGTGAGCGGCGACGAAGCCACCCAGTTGGTCGAGGGCATCGGTCAGCGAAAGGTCAGCGTCATCGGTCTGCCAGGCGCGCTATCAGCCGCTGAGTACGAGGCTCGCGGGGTGGCCCGCATTTCGTATGGCCCGATGCCGCAGAATGTGGCGCTCACCGCGTTGAAGCGGCTGGGGGAGTCGCTGCTTGATGACGGTGTCATTCCCGAAGACACCGAGAAGCTCAATAATTTTTAGCTCAAGCGGTCAAGCGCGTCGATGATCTGAGCCAGGTCATTCTCAATTGAGATGTCGGCTGCTTCGCGCACGACGGGTTTCGCGTTGTACGCGACTGAGAGTGCTGAGACCTGCATCATCTGTAAGTCGTTTGCGCCGTCGCCCACGGCTACGGTGTGCTCGAGGGGAATACCTGTTTCGCTGGCCCACTCTTGTAGCGTGGCGGCTTTTGCAGCCGCGTCGATGACCGGCCCGACGGTCACTCCGGTGAGTTTGCCGTCGATGACTTGCAGGCGGTTCGCGCGCCAGAAATCGAGGCCAAGATCAGCTGCCAACGGGTCAAGCACTTCGTGAAATCCGCCCGAGACCACGCCGACTTTTCCGCCCAACTCGTGCACGTGCGCAATGAGCTCACGAATGCCCGGCGAGAGGCGCACTTTTGCTAGCGCTTCGGCGAACACCGACTCTGGGGTGCCTGCAAGGGTCGCGACGCGCTGCGCAAGGCTTTCGGTGAAGTCGATCTCGCCCCGCATGGCACGTTCAGTGACCTCTGCCACGAGGTCGCGGGTGCCCGCCGTTTCAGCGAGAAGCTCAATCACTTCATCTTGAATGGTGGTTGAATCGCAGTCGAGCACCACAAGCGGTGCTGGGGTGGCAGCATGTGTCATGTCACCAATACTAGAGATCACACGGCTCGCCCACGCGATTCAGGCAGCGGCGAGGCGAGGTCGCTAGGGTAATGGCATGAGCAATGTGCTGCGATTTGGCAACGTAAATTACGTTCGCAACGGCCGGTCAATTCTGAGCGATGTGAACTGGGAGGTCGACAGCTCAGAACGCTGGGTGATCCTCGGGCCCAACGGTGCGGGTAAGACCACGTTGTTGCGCATCGCGACGGCAAATGATTACCCGTCCAGCGGTGAGGTTGATGTGCTTGAGCGTCGCCTCGGCACCTTTGATATTTGGGAGTTGCGCAACAGACTCGGGTTCGCTGCAACCGCGATGGCTCGCAGAATTCCGGCGAGTGAAACGGTGCGCAACCTGGTGCTCACCGCCGCGTACGGCGTCGAAGGCCGGTGGAACGAAGAGTACGACGATATGGACGTGCGTCAGGCCGACCGGGTGCTCGCAGAGTGGCAACTCACTGAGTTTGCCGACCATGCGTTCGGCACGCTCAGCGACGGCGAGCAGAAGCGAGCCATGATTGCTCGGGCGGTCATGGCCGACCCTGAAATGCTGTTGCTTGATGAGCCGAGCGCCAGCCTCGACCTCGGCGCGCGCGAGCGGCTGCTGCAGATGCTGTCTGGGTTCGCTCAGTCGCCGAGTTCGCCAGCGATGATCATGGTGACGCACCATGTTGAAGAGATTCCGCCCGGCTTCACTCATGTGCTCTTGATCAAAGACGGCCAGGTGCAGGCAGCGGGCCCCATTGCAGAGGTGCTCACCGCCGAGAACCTCGCGACGACGTTCGACATGCAATTCGACCTGAGCGCGAGCGGCGGACGCTACACCGCAATCGCGCGCAGCTGACGAGTTTCTGATAAAGTAGAGCGTTGGCGCTGTGACGCCAGATTTTTGAGCGCCTGACGCTTTCGACCTGAACACCATCGAAGGAAACCATGAAGACCGACATTCACCCCGAGTACAACGCAATTGTCTTTCGCGACCTCGCATCGGGCGAGACGTTTCTCACCCGCAGCACCATGACCAGCGAGAAGACCATTGAGCTTGAAGGCGTGACCTACCTGGTCATCGACGTTGAAATTTCGAGCGCATCGCACCCGTTCTACACCGGCAAGCAGCGTATTCTCGACTCGGCAGGCCGCGTTGAGAAGTTCAACCAGCGCTTCAAGAGCTTCGGCGCATAAGCTTCCGCTGTTTCATCCAGCATTAGGTGGGGTCTCTTTCGAGAGGCCCCACCTTTGTGTTTTGTGATGCTGCGACTTCGCGCAGCACGACGACGGAGCGTGCAGGTCGATGACGCAGCCCGCATAACGGCGACGGAGCCGTGCTAGCGAATCGGCCAGCCGCCCTCAGCGACGAAGCTCGGATCTTTCACACGACGCATGTATTGCTGAAAGTTCTCAGCCTGACTGGCAGCCCAACTGATTTGGGCATCGTGCAAGTCAGTCAGCTGCTCGGGCAAGACGGTCGCGTATTTGCGGGCCAGCGCTTGCGCGACTCTGCCGGCAGCAATAGCGTCTTCGCCTGCGTCGTGGGCCGTGCCGAGGTCAACGCCGTAGTGCGTAGCGACCACCTCGAGGGTGCGCTTGCCTTTGCGAAAACGGTCAAACTGCTTATCGATGACCAGCGGATCGATGACCGGCCGAATGGTCTCTGGCCATGCGACACCGTGCCGGGCGGCCTCGGCACGCAAAAGCGTCAGGTCATAGGGGGCGTTATAGGCAACAAGTGCAAAACCGCGGTCAAGCATCGACGCAATCTGCTCAACAATCTGCGCAACGCCGATCGCCGCGCTGACGCCGCTCTGGCGTGCAATCTGCGTAGTGATGCCATGGACTCTTGCCGCTGCCTCAGGAATCTCGATGCCTGGGTCGAGCAGCCAGTCATACCGCTCGAGCACCTCGCCCGACGGCCCGATCACGGCGATAGCGCTGCTCACGACACGCGCGTGCGACGTATCGACCCCGGTCGTCTCAGTATCGAACACCGCCAGTTTTTCGGCCCAGAGGGGGAGTGCGTCGCTCACGTCGAGTCCTTTCGTTCGTGCTCAACCTTATCTTCAGCCTGTGACACCGTAGACTTTTGGAGTGCAAGACACCAGTGAACGTTTTCAGGTCATCGTTGACTCAGTGCCGACGACCGCCTGGCAATACGGTGCACCAGATGGTCAACCCCTCATTTTCGTGCATGGTTTTCGAGGTGATCACCACGGCCTCGAAGGCCTCGCCGAAAGCATCACCGCGCAGGCACCAGAGCTGCGGGTGATCGTGCCAGACCTGCCAGGGTTTGGCGAAAGTGAGGCAGCACCAGGCAAGGTGCACGATCTCGACTTCTACGGTGAGTGGCTGCGGGGCTTCGTCGCAGCGCTGGGGCTTGCTGATGGGGGCTATGCGATCCTCGGCCATTCATTTGGCTCGCTGATCGTCGCAAACTCGCTCTCTCAGGGCCTCACACCCACAAATGTGACCTTGATCAACCCGATCGCCTCACCCGCGCTCGAGGGCCCACAGGCACTCATGACGGGCCTCGCGGTTGGGTACTATCGCGTCGCCGAGCGGCTGCCTGAGCCCGCATCGCGAACATTGCTCGGACACCCCCTCATCGTGCGGGCAATGAGCGAATTTATGGCAAAGACCCGAGACAAGCACCTGCGCGCCTGGATTCACGACCAGCATGATCGCTATTTCAGCAACTTTGCCGACAGCAACACGCTGCTGCAAGCCTTTCGCGCGTCGGTGTCGCACACCGTGGGGGAGTACGCCCACTCCATTACGGCGCCAACGCTGCTGATCGTTGGTGACCGCGACGATATCACTCCGCTGAGCGCGCAACTCGTGTTGTCGCATCGACTTGCCGATGCCACGCTGCGTGTGATGCCGGGGGTGGGGCATCTGGTGCACTATGAGGCGGTCGAACCGGCGGTAGCTGAGATGCTGACCTTTCTGCGCGCGAGGCAGACCAGGTGAAACTTCGCACCATCACGCACATCGATGCGGTGGAGCTCGCCGACTTTACGACCCTCACCGATGTCGCGCTCAGGCGCACGCTTGAGCCAGCAAACGGGCTCTATCTAGCGGAGTCACCGAAAGTCATTGAGCGGGCACTCGCTGCCGGGCATCGGCCCCGGGCAGTACTGACACTTAAACACTGGTTGCCGACCCTCGAACCGCTGCTTGCAGCGCACCCAGACACGCCCGTGTTTGTTGGGCAGCCAGAGCAACTCGAGCAACTCACCGGATTTCATATGCACCGAGGCGCACTCGCGTCGATGCATCGACCGACCGAACTCGACCCCCGCGACCTGCTGCGAGATTCGCGGCGGCTCGTCGTGCTCGAAGATCTCGCCGACCACACGAACGTTGGTGCCATCTTTCGCTCAGTCGCGGCCCTCGGCGCAGACGGGGTACTGCTCACCCCTGGGTGCGCCGACCCGCTGTACCGGCGCGCCGTGCGGGTCAGCATGGGTGCGGTGCTGCAGGTGCCGTGGGCGAGATTGCCGCAGTGGCGCGAGGCTGGGCCGATGATTCGCGACGCAGGGTATGAGCTTGCGGCGTTCGCTTTGCAAGATGGGGCAGAGGATCTTGCAGATTTCGTACAGGCGCCTCCAACACAACTTGCCCTACTGTTTGGTACCGAAGGGGAGGGGCTCACCAGGCGGGCCCTCGCCTCAGCAACCCGCACCGTCACCATTCCCATGCAGCACGGCGTTGATTCACTGAACGTTGCGACTGCTGCGGCGCTCGCGCTGTGGGCGGTGCGCACGGCAGACAGTCAAACCTCAGCAAAGCAATAGCTTCGCCAAGTAGGCTCGTGCAGTCCAGACCACGATTGGCGGCAGCACACTTGCTTGGACGGTGCGAAGGGAGGCTCCTAATGTCAGCACGCATGCGCGCACTGCTGTATGCAGTGCTTGCCTTGCTGATTGGCGCACTGGCGTACTGGCTCGGCGTGGGCAGCTTCTTCGGCCAGCAGGCAGAGGCGAGTCTGCTTGATGCGTCTGACTTCACCACGCACCCGCCAGCGCCATTGAGCCTGGTTTCTACCGCGACGGTGCTCATCGCACTCGGAGTGATCGGACTGATCACAATTTGGTCACACGGGGTCTGGCGTGCACTCATGACTGTGTGTGCTGGTGCAGTGGCGATCGTCACCTCGCAGCTGCTAAAGAGAAGCTGGCTCGAACGGCCTGAACTCTTCGAATTCGATGCGCCAAACACCTTTCCGAGCGGCCATATGACGGTGTTCAGTGTCGTCGCGGTTGGCACAATTTGGGCGGTTCGCCGGGGGAGCCGCGGGCTCGTCACCGTGCTTGCCGCAGTCATGCTGTCAGTGGTGTCGTGGCAGCTGCTTGAATACGGCTGGCACCGGCCGAGCGACCTGATCGGCTCGCAGGCGCTTGTGGTGCTGGTATTCGCGATTGCCGCAGCCGTCGGCCCACGTCGCTCAAAACGTGCTGGGCAAGAGCAAAGCAAAGCACTGATGATGTTGAATCGTGCAACCGGCGTCTTGCTCGTTATTTTTGGTGCGGCAGCCATTCTTGTTGGCGTCGTTCTTGTGGCAGCTGCATCGAGCGTGCAGAGCGCTGAGCTGATGTTGAAAGCCGGCGAGATTTTGCTGGTGGGCGTGAGCGTGTTGTCAGCGCGAACGTTTGCGGCGCTCAGCCCGTGATACTAATTACCGATAATCTGTATTATGTCAGTTTAGATATTGCGAGCCCTGCTTCTGGACGTCAGGCAGCTACTTCCTCGCGTCAGCTTGGTGACTGGCGCGTTGCTGCCTGCGTGTAGCGCGCGACTCTACTGGGATGCGTGACGCTGCGTCGACGCTGCCCACTGCTCAAGCTTTGTGCGCGCAGCGCCTGAATCAATCGCGACACGTGCGACTTCAAGCGCATCGGCCAGACGCTCAAGAATCGCGCGATCGGCAGATTCTGGCTCACGCACCAAATCAAACGCGACAATTCCTGCGGCAGCATTCAAGAGCACGATGTCCCTGACTGGCCCCTGCTCCCCCTCGAGGGTACGGCGCACGACGTCGGCATTGTGATCGGGTGTTCCACCGATCAAATCTTCAATGTTTGAGCGAGCGATACCGAGATCGCGTGGGTCAAGGTCGTGTTCGGTCAACGCACCGCGGCTGACCTCCCAGATATGGGAGTGGCCAGTAGTGGTGAGTTCATCGAGGCCGTCATCGCCGCGAAACACGAGCGCAGCCGCTCCCCTAAACCGAAACAGGTCGGCGAACAGTGGCGCCTTCGATGCATCTGCCACGCCGGCGGCGGTGGCTTCTGGCCGCACCGGGTTGCAGAGCGGGCCGAGGTAATTGAACACTGTCTGCACACCAAGTTCAGCCCGCACTGGCGCCACATGACGAAAACCGGGCAAGAACCTCGCTGCATGCACAAAAGCGATGCCTGATTCGTTGAAACTTTCGAGCAGCGCATCTGGTTCGAGCGACAGATCGATGCCGAGCGACATCAGCACGTCAGACGAGCCCGACTTGCTGCTTGCCGCCTTATTACCGTGCTTCACGACGGGAACCCCTGCCGCAGCCACCACAATCGACGCCATCGATGAAATATTCACCGTGCCATAGCGGTCTCCCCCAGTGCCAACAATGTCAAGTGACATGGAAGGCAAGGGAACTTCGCGAGCTTCGGCGAGGATCGCGTCGCGAAAACCAACGATCTCGTCGACGGTGACGCCCTTGCGCTGCAACGCGATCAAGAACGCACCCATCTGCGCGGGAGTCGCCTGCCCGGTCATGAACTGCCCCATAGCCCAGTCGGCCTGCGAGACACTCAGATCCTCGTCTTCTATGAGTGACGTCAAAATTGTTGGCCAAGTGCGTTCATCAAGCATGATTTTGATTGTATCGCGCCAACATTGCGCGCCACACCGCACATTCATCTGATGAAAAGAAACGAGACCGAACCCGATATGCTGACACATATGTCGCGCGAATACTTCGGCGCGCCGTGTGAATGTGGAATATGCACACCAAACTTTCAGCCATAATGGAGGGGTGACGACAACCACCATGAATACCCAGTCAGCCGTGTCCGCGGGGAAGCGACCTATTACGGTCGCCGTTGGAACGATCGTGTGGCTCGGCAGTGAACTCATGTTCTTCGCCGGCCTGTTCGCGATTTATTTCACCCTGCGCGCGATGAACCCAGACCTGTGGGTCGAACAAGTTGCCAAGCACAACTTCACGTTCGCCCTCATTAACACCCTGATCTTGGTGGCGTCTTCGTTCACCTGCCAGGCTGGCGTCTTTGCTGCCGAGCGCATGCAGCCCTTCGC